>NZ_JBAPKZ010000008.1:0-134962 GCF_037083805.1 Roseovarius sp. D0-M9
TTGCCGACACCAAAGCAATCCTAGGATTTGTGAACTGCGCATCCGTGACTTCGCCTGACCTGAAGTTCGCCACTTGCTTTTCGGATAGGAATGGCTCGCTCCCGTCGGGCAGTCCTATCGCCGGGTCCCAATACTGCGGCGAAGTGCCAGAAAAACGACGGCTGACTTACGGATGCATTGTGGTGCCACCGCAGTCGGGATTTGAATGCTTCGCCCCCCTGAATAAAAATTCATGAAAACGTAAAGTCGCGGACACTCTCGCCTAGATCCGGTAGCTAATCTTGACCGTCTATCTTCGCATGCTCTCCCAGAGATTCATCCTCGTAATAGTGCTCTACCCTCGCGATCAGGTCCTGCATCCGAACGCCCAAACCGAGGCTCAAGGCGTGCAGCGCGGAGAGAGAAGGTTGCCGGCGTCCGGTTTCCAAAAGCGAGATGAACCGGGCTGAAACATCGGCACGCGCGGCAAGTTCTTCCTGCGTCAGTCGAGACTGCTCGCGCCCTTCGCTCAGCGCGGCCGCGAATGCTGCCACAAGTTGTTCGTTTTGCCGATCCATACGGCAACCAATTCCGCATGGGTTGACATGTCGCCACGAACAGTTGTTCTATCTGCGCAAATGAATGAATTCGCCATGCTGGAGTGTGGATGCAATACGCATCTCATAGCGGCGGGAACGCCGCCGTCTGAAGCCAGCTGGCGTTTCTGTCCGTATCCCTAGCTCGCAACGACCGCCACGGACTCAGCAGAGGCTGACGAAGTCTACAAGCCGCAATCAGCCACCTCGGGAGCCCCATGAGCTACGCAACTATTTCAATCGGAAACCTTCTCACCGACATCAATTCACGGTATTTCCTGCCTGCTATCCAAAGGCCATACGTCTGGGGGGCCGACCAGGTGATCACTCTCATCGACTCGCTCCTGAAAGGGTATCCGATCAGTTCATTTATGTTTTGGTCGATCGATCAGGCGCTAAAACGCGAACTGAAGATCTACAACTTCATCGAGAACTGGAAGCCGGGCATGCAGAACCCGACCGCATCGACGGATGGCCGGGATATCATTCTGGTGCTGGACGGCCAGCAACGCCTCACGTCGCTGTTGATCGCACTGCGGGGCACATTTTCCGAGAAGGCCAAATACAAGCGTCGGACGAGCGCCGATGCGTGGACGACGAAAACCCTCTACCTGGATTTGCTAAAAGACCCATCCGCCGAGAGTGAGGAAGATGAAACCGATCTCGGGGTCAGCTTTGGTTTGCGGTTTCACCCCCATTCCCCGCGAAATGATCATCGCCATCACTGGTTCCGGCTTGGCGACATGCTGAACTATCCGAGAGAAGATCAGCTAGAGGCCCTCATCGACGCGACTTTGGAAAAGGTGCACCATGGTGTGACAGCCTATGAGCGGGAGCTCGTCACAAAAACGCTACGCCGACTTCATCAGGTGATCTGGTCTGACGAAGTGATCAACTACTACACGGAAACCAGCTCGTCGGTGGACCGCGTGCTGGATATCTTCGTGCGCGCCAATGATGGTGGCACCAAACTGTCGAAATCCGACCTGCTCATGTCACTGATTACCTCAAAGTGGGAAAACGGGTCGGCCCGCGATTCAATCTTTGGCTTTGTCGATCACATAAACAATAACTTGGGCAACCCGAACAAGATCAACAAGGATTTTGTTCTGAAGGCCTGTCTGGTTCTGTGCGGCTTCGACGTGCACTACAAGGTTTCGAACTTCACAAATCAATCCATTGCCGAAATCGAGTCAAACTGGCCAGCAATCAAGGATGCCCTTGAGCGCACATTCCAACTGTTGAATGCGATGGGCATCAGTGCCGATAACCTCACGTCCTTGAACTCCGTGCTGCCAATTGCGTGGTATCTGTTTCATGAACCAGAAGCGACATTGCGCGGATCGTCAATTTTCGACCAGCAGAATGCGAGGGCCGTCCAGAGGTGGCTGCTCAACAGCCTGCTCGTGGGGGCCTTCGCGGGAACCTCGGATCGAACGATTGCAATCGCGCGTGCTACACTGAAAGAGGCGCGCCAGACCAGCCGTGATTTCCCTGAACAGCGACTATATCACTCCTTGGCTGTTGGTGGGCGCATCACACAATTGGATGAACGGGCCGTCGAGGATTTGCTCGAGCTCAAGTATGAAAAGGGCAAGACCTTTCTTGTCCTGTCGCTTCTCTACGGTGACCTTGATTGGAACGGAACGGTCTACCACGTCGATCACATCATTCCTAAAGCACATGCCAACCGCCGAGTTCTCATGGGGATGAACATGCCGGAACATCGGATTCAGGACATCACCGGGTCAGTTGATCGACTTGGAAACCTGCAATTGCTGTCAGCGCAAGAGAACATGGAAAAGGGTCCCCTGCCTTTTGAGTCCTGGATCACGGGGCGGAGTGATGCCTATCGAGATAAACATCTGATTGATTACACGCCTGACCTTTGGGCCGCGTCGATGCTACCGGATTTCGTGCATGGCCGAGAGCGGTTGATCCGCCAAAGGCTGCTGAATTTGACGCAACGAGAAGCAGCCTGATGCCAGAGGCGAGGTGGACCTATCTACGGTCTGCTGGTGGCCGCTCTGAAGGACATCGACCTACCGTGGGCGGAAACCCCGAACGGATGACGCGGCTTCCCCACCCATCAGGGGTTTTGCCGACACCAAAGCAATCCTGGGATTTGTGAACTGCGCATCCGTGACTTCGCCTGACCTGAATTTCGCCACTTGCTTTTCGGATAGGAATGGCTCGCTCCCGTCGGGAAGACCTATCGCCGGGTCCCGGCATTGACTCGAAGTCCTAGAGATTACCAGAGCGATCGATGGGGATGCGTCTTGGCGCCGCCGCTTCCGGGGGATGAAAGCTCCCATGTTGCGCCTATCTGTGCGGCTACCAGACGTTTGCGTGCATGATGGCAATCAAGATTACTCTGAGCGTATCCCTGTCGGCCCCCAATGTCGGCCAGAGCGCCCGAGAGAGCTACTTAGGTCTTGGATTGTGGCACGCTTGCGCCACTTCGCTACCGTCTTGGGGTTGATCCCAAATTCCTGGCTCAGTTCCGAGAGCGAAGCTTGCGAGCGCTGTATTGCTCCTCTGACGGCATGCGTTGTCGTGGCGCTCCCGTGACGAACTTGTCCCATATGGCTTCCTTCCATTCCATAGAAAGGAAGGATCACACCATCAAACCGGGGGATCAAACACCTAGGGGAAAGATGCTGACGCGCGCTACAAGGCAAATGATTAGGTTCTTCAGACGGCAGAAAAACTGGGACATCACCTAACCGAAAGATATGCATGTCGGGATCGATTCGCACCGATCCGAAAAGGTAGTTTGATATCGACGCCCGGGCAGCGGCAGAGCTTGGCGCGCACTACCGCGATTTTCAAAAAGAGTGGTTCATCTGCGCCAAGGCCGTTGACCGGGCACTCGTTTGACCGTGCGATTGATACCCAATTTGGTATCATGTGATGCAAACTAAGTATTGGATTAATCAATCCTGATCCTGTTCACTCGCTAAATCAGAAGTTTCCAACTGAAAGGATGTTATCATGACAAAACTATCCGTATTCAAGTTGTCTGCCATCGCCCTGTCCGCTTCACTTCTCGCAGCGCCTAGCACGGCGATCGCTGATGATGTCGTCGAGTTCAATGCGAGCGTCTGGCTGCCAGCCACTCATCCATTGGCCAAACACTCCTATGTCGAGTGGCTTCCCCGTCTTGAAGCCGCATCGAACGGGACGCTCAAGCCCCAACTTTTCACCGGCCCCGTCCTGCTTGCGCCCAGTGAGCATCTGAGTGGCATCCGTGACGGCATCGCGCAGGTCGGGTATCATGCCGGCACCTACACGCCATCGGACATTCCCGAGGACAATGTGCTGGCCCAGGTGGCCTTCGGCTACGACGATCCTTTCCCGGCCGCATTTGCGATCACCGAGGCGAACATGACGTTGCCGCAGCTTCAACAGCAGTGGAAACGCAATAACATCGCCTATCTGGGCGGATATTCCACGTCGCCTTACGTGCTGCTGTGTTCTAGCAGGATCGAAACGCTTGCCGACATGGCCGGCAAGAAAGTGCGTGTGCCGGGCGCCGCACAATCCGATTGGCTCGCGAGCGTCGGCGGGGTTCCGGTGAACGTGCCATCGAGCGAAATGTATGATGGACTGGACAAGGGCCAGCTCGATTGCGCTGCAATCTCGGCCATCGATCTCAAAAGCCGTTCGCTGTGGGATGTCGCCGATCATGTGACGCTCATAAGCCTTGGCCTTTACTGGTCGGGCTACTCGCAAGGCGCGAACCGCGATTTCTGGCAGAGCCTGACCGATGATCAGCGTCAGGCGTTTTTCGACACTCTGCCCGAGGCAATGATCGACGAGACTATCCAGTATATGGATGGCGACGCCGAAGCTCTGGCCGAAGCACCCGATCAGGGCGTCACCATAGTTCAGCCTGCCGACGACCTGATCGCATCGGTCAGTGACTTTAGCACGGTGGTCCGCGGAAATGCCGAGAAGCTTGGAGCGGATACGTTCGGTATCGATGACTCAGACGCGCTGCTGTCAGGTTTCGAGGAGATTGTCGCAAAATGGGAAAAGCGCCTCGAAGGCGTGGACCGGAGCGATCGCGATGCGCTGGTCAAGATCGCCCGTGAGGAACTGTTCGGCAAGGCGGACGCCTCGACCTATTCGATGGACTGAAGCAACTGAGAGAGGGCTGAGAGAATGCTTTCCACTGTTTCTCGGCTTTTGCGAGGCCTGAATGCTGCGATCATGGCAATTTCAGGCCTCGTTCTTCTCCTGATGATGTTCCTAGTCTCGGCGGATGTGTTCGCCGCGACCTTTCTGGGCAAGCCGCTCCAGAACGTGATCGAGATCGTCGCCTATTACATGATGGTCGGGATCGTCTTTCTCCCGCTAGGCAGCGCCGAATTGCGCGATGAGCATATCAAGACGGATATCTTCACGCAGATCCTTCCGCGCAAGCTGTGGCTCGTCACCCAGACGCTTGTCGGATTGGCGGGCGCCGGGATGCTCGGTCTTCTGCTCTACGTCTCCTTTGACAAGGCCGTGCAGGCAACAACGCGCGGCGAGATGATGATGGGCACCACAATGATAGACATCTGGCCGAGCCGGTGGATCGTGGTCTTCGGGATCGCCTTTTTCCTGATTTGTCTGATCTTCGCCACCGCGCGCCAGCTGTTTCAGGCGCCAGAGCCTGACGGGCGTCCGGCAGACCGCATTGAAGGGGGGCTGTGATGTCTGGAGAAGCAATCGGTGTCATCTGCGTCTCGCTCGCCCTTTTCATGATCCTGCTGCGGCTCAGTATCGGTCTCTCGCTGATCATCGTCTCGTTCATGGGATTTGTCTGGATCGCGAATGCAAAGGCGGCCCTGAGCATGATCGCTTCGGTGCCCTTCGCGTTTGTCGGCGACTGGAATCTCTCTGCAATCCCGATGTTCCTGTTCATGGGATATGTCGCCAGCGCGACGGGTCTGACCACCGGCTTGTTTCACACGGCGCGGCTGTTGCTATCGCGCCTGCCGGGCGGGCTGGCCGTGTCCAGCGTCGGGGCCAGTGGGCTCTTTGCGGCGGCGTCCGGGTCCAGCATCGCCACCTCAGCGGCGATGGCCAAGATCGCAACGCCGGAAATGCTCAAACACGGGTATCACCCCGGCCTCGCCACGGGGGTCATCGCGGCGGGCGGCACCTTGGGGTCGATGATCCCTCCCAGCATCCTGTTGCTGCTCTACGGTTATTACGCCGAAGTCTCCATCGGACAGTTGTTCATAGCCGGTATCATCCCCGGTATCCTCACAATGGTGTTCTACTCGGCGATGATCATCATACGCTGCAAGCTGAATCCGAGTCTTGCGCCGCCAGTGGACGACCATCCGCAACTGCGCGAAATCCTCCTCGCTCTGCGCGATGTCTGGCCGCTTCCCGTTTTGATCATGAGTGTCATGGTGGGTATATTTGTGGGATTCTTCACACCGACGCAGGCCGGCTCCATCGGAGCGCTCGTTGCCTGCCTGATCGCTGTGGCGCGCGGCGCGATGACGTGGCGGGCGCTGCGCAGCGCGATCAGGGAAACGCTGCACGGAACGGCTGGCATCTTCCTGATCCTGATCGGGACCACGATGTTGACCAATTTCCTTGCGCTGTCGGGTCTGCCGACCAGCATATCGGCGGGCGTGCTTGACGCCGGGCTTGGCACCTACACGCTGCTTCTCGGTATCGCCGTCGTTTACGTCTTTTTGGGGATGTTCGTCGATTCTATCGGCCTCATGCTCCTCACCCTTCCGATCATCATGCCTCTGGCGGATGCCTATGGGATCGACCTGATCTGGCTCGGCATCATCGTGGTCAAGCTGCTCGAGATCGGGCTCATGACACCGCCCGTTGGGCTCAACGTCTATGTCATCAGCGGCGCCGTGGGCAACGCGGTTGCCCTGAACACGATCTTTCGCGGTGTCGCGTGGTTCATCGTGACCGACCTGATTTGCCTGTCGGTGATCGTCGCCTTCCCCGAGCTTGCGACCTTCCTGCCGCAGTTCATCAAATAACGACGATTCTCCGAGCAACGGAGCCAGCATAAAGGATTTGCAGCAAATGACGCGCAAGACGACCCGTGTCGGTATCGAAGTCGGTGGCACGTTCACCGATATTGTCGCCATAACTGATGGCGTCATGCGTGTGGCCAAGGTGCCCAGCACGCCCGCCTCTCCGGATGTGGGCGCGATCAATGCCCTGTCCAAGCTGGACATCGCGCCGGCAACCATCAGTGAATTGATCCACGGCTCAACCGTGGCCACAAACGCAGTGCTGGAGCGCAAGGGCGCACGCCTCGCGATGCTCGTGACCAAGGGCACGCGCGATATTCTGTCGTTGCAGCGCCATGACCGCAAATCCATCTACAACCTGCAATATCGCAAGCCCGAACCGATCATCGAGCGAAACCATATCTACGAGATCGACGGACGGATGGCCGCTGATGGCGCCATCATCGAACCACTGGACGAGCACGCCATCCGCGCCTTGCTGGACCGGATCGTCACATCCGCAGACTACGATGTCGTCGTGATCTGTCTGCTCAACAGCTATGTGAACACGGCGCACGAGGCCAAGGTAAAGCAGATCTTGCTGTCGGTAGATTCCGGCATCGCCGCAATCTGTTCGTATGAAGTGTCGCGGGAGTTCCGGGAATATGAACGCGCATCGACCACCGTTCTGGCCGGATTCGTTCAACCTGTAGTCAAGGGCTATCTGGGCCGGCTCGCCGCCAGCCTCGCCGAGGACGGATTCGATGGCGGGCTGAGCGTCATGCAATCCAACGGCGGGCGAATGCCGGCAGCCTCAGTCGGCGACCAGCCCATCACCGCCTTGTTGTCGGGACCCGCCGCCGGGGTCGTGGGGGCAATCAAGGCGGCTGAGACGCTCGACATGAAGGACCTGATAACGCTGGACATGGGCGGCACCAGCACGGATGTCGCCATTATCCAGAACGGGCGCCCCGGCATGACCGCGCAGCTGGAAATTGATGGTCTGCCCATCAGGACCCCAGTTGTCGATATCGTTACCGTGGGGGCCGGGGGGGGGTCGATTGCGTGGATCGACGATGGGGCAATGTTGCGGGTCGGGCCCAGATCCGCCGGCGCCGACCCAGGACCTGCCAGCTATGGCCGGGGCGGGATTGAGCCGACCGTGACGGATGCCAATCTGGTGCGCGGCAGCTTGCGCGCCGAGACGCTGATGGAGCAGGGGATTAACGTCGACCTGGACGCGGCGCTTACCTCGTTCGACGCCATCTCCAATGCCCTGTCGCTGTCAAGCGGCGACATGGCGGATGCCGTCATCCGGGTAGCCGAATCCAACATCGTTCGTGCGATCCAGAAAATTTCTACCGAACGGGGCAACGATCCCAGGCGTTTCACGCTGGTCGCGTTTGGCGGGGCCGCCTCGCTCCACGCCGCCCGCGTCGCCGAGGAGTTGAACATCGACACGGTCCTGGTGCCGATGAATGCCGGCGTGGTATCGGCCACCGGGCTTCTGAGTTCCGATTACGTCCACTATACCGTTGCCACGCAGCGCCACCGGCTTGCCGAGCAAAATCTTGCCGACATCCAGATGACCATCGCCGGGCTCAAGGCGAAGGCTCGCGATCACCTCGTTCAGGAGGGCGTCAGCGGTCCGCCCAGTTTCGACGTCTTTCTCGAAATGCGGTATGTCGGACAGGCTTTCGAGATATCGGTCAAGTTGGACGAGGCGAACGACGCCCCCGGCATTGACGAAATCGGGCGCGCCTTCGCCGCCGAGCATCACCGGATCTTCGAGTTCTCCAAACCCGCGGGTGCATTGGCTGACATCGTGTCGTTCCGCGTCGGTGCGCGGATCGCGGCGCAAGCTGTCGAGCCGGAGAAGGAGACGGATGCGGATCGGGCCCCGGACCCCGCACAATTTGTCGAGTTGCGCGAAAAAGAGCAGACGCTGCGGTGCGAAGTAATGCGCTCGTTATGGCTCGGTGCCGAGGCGCGGCCCGGGCCTCTGCTGATCGAGGATGGCACGACGACCATTCTGGTGCCGACCAACTGGACCGCCCGCCGCACGCAATCGCAGCATATCGTTCTGAAACAAAGGACAGCATAAATGACGCTTTCAGACGTGGACAACGCAATTCTCAATCGGGCGCTCATCGCGGCGAGCCACGAAATGGGGGCTAAGCTGATCCGCAGCGCCCACTCTCCGATCGTGCGCGAGGCGCAGGACTGCTCCGCGGCGCTGACCGACCCTCAGGGCCGTGTAGTGGCGCAGGCGGAGCTTACGGCGATCCAGTTGGGATCGATCTCGCATACGCTCGAGACGTGCCTTGCGCTCTTCCCCGCCGAGACGCTCACGCCGGATGATTTCCTCATCAACAACGACCCGTTCAATGGCGGTCAACATGTGCAGGATATTTTTCTCTTCTCTCCGATCTTCTTCGGGCAGGAGCTTATCGGGTTCAGCGCATCGGTCGTGCATCACATCGACGTCGGCGGCGGCGCGCCTGGCCTGAACGCAGAGGCGCGTGATGTCTTTCAGGAGGGGCTGATCTTCCCGCCAACGAAATACAGCTTCAAGAGGGACTGGAATGGTGGGCCGCTGGAGCGGATGATCGCGGCCAATGTGCGTCTGCCGGAATCCACCATCGGTGACCTGAATGCGCAATTCGCGGCAAATCTGATTGGTGCCAAGCGCCTGACCGTTCTCGCGGAGCAATATGGCGTGCCAAAACTGCTGGCCGCGATGGCGGGCGCCTTGAATTACTCCGAGCGGCGCATGCGCAACGCGATCATCGAGTTGCGTGATGGCGTTTACACGGCCGAGGCCGAGATCGAAGGCGCGACCACCGCGATCGCGACGACGACGATCCGCACGCAAGTCAGGATCGACGGCGATCAGATGGACATCACATTCGACGGAACCGACGCGCAGTTGGACACCAATCTGAACTGCCCCTACGCCTCGACCATCGCGGCCGCCATCGCTTGTGTGAAATCCGTGCTCACGAGTGACGATGTGCCTTTTAATGATGGCATCGCGCGCGCCGTCCGGGTCAGTGCGCCGTTTGGGACTGTCCTTAATCCCCGGCCCCCGGCCGCTGTCAGGGCACGCCTTCTGGCCAGTCACCGGGTATTCAACAGCATCATGATCGCCCTGTCGGAGGTGTGCCCCGAGCAGGTCATCGCCGAAGGGTTCGATACGACAACACCGATCTGCCTGTCGCATCAGGGTGCGTCTGGATACAATATCTACCTTGAAATTCTGGGCGGCGGATATGGCGCGGGTGTGAACAATGATGGCGCGGACGGTGTTGATTGCCCTTTATCCAATTGTTCCAACATCCCCATAGAAGCGCTGGAAATGGATTATCCGTTCATGCGGATCGAGAACTATGCGCTACGCGCAGGCTCGGGCGGCATGGGGCGCAGGCGCGGCGGGCACGGATTCGAGCGCAGCTACCGCGTGCTGGAGGATGGGGTGTTGTTTTCGACCTATACCGATCGCTTCAACATCCAGCCGCGCGGGCTGCGCGGCGGAATGCCCGGCGCGACCTGCTCGATCCATGTCGAACGCGGCGAGACAAGGATCGCGCTGACCTCCCGGTCAAGCAGCAGCCTTGAAAAGGGCGATTTGCTGGTGGTGCGAACCGGCGGCGGGGCTGGCTATGGAGACCCCGATGAGCGCTCCGCACACCTGAACGACAAAGACCAACGTCTCGGTCTTTTGTGAAACTGAAAGAAGGATATCCGGCATGAGTGTCAAAGTTCTCTACCTCGTGAAATATGAAAATGATCAGAAAGCCGCCATGCTGTCGTCGGAGACGATGCGCGAGCGGGCCGCGATCCATCGCAAGGCCATCGCAGATTTCGGCGGCGTGCCGATCGCGCAATATGCGACGTTCGGCGAGTATGACATGGTCTACATCTACGAGATGCCCGACAACGCGCATCTGGCGGCTAATCTGCACCTAACCGACTCCTACGGGCTGGCAAAATATTCCAAGGCGATTGTTCTGATGTCGAACGAGGAAATGACCGAATCCATGGCCATCGCTGCGAACACGAAAACCGGGTATTCACCGGCGACTTGATGGCGATGCCGTTTCGGCTCATGGTGCGCAGTAAGCCGATGATCCGGCAACGCTCAAGGATGACCTAGGATGTCTGTCCGACCCACCATCCGCCATCTAATCGTCCTAAAAACGGTTGTCGAGGAGCGCAACGTCACAAAAAGCGCGGCGCTCCTGAATTCGTCGCAACCGTCTCTCAGCCGCACGATAAAGGAACTTGAGGCAATCGTCGGGTGCCAGCTTTTCGATAGAACTACGAGGTCGATCAACCCCACCAACGCCGGGCGCGAGCTCTATGCGCGCGGCATCCAGGTTCTCAATGATCTCGATGCCGCGGTTACCTTGGCACGAGACGTCGCCGATGGCCGGTCCGGGGAGTTGAAGATCGGGTATATGGACTTCGCGATTGTTGGTCAGCTTCCGGGCATCCTGCGGCGCTTCAGCAAAAAGAACCCGCGCGTGCGCGTCGATGCGCAATGGCACATGTCGCAAGATCAGATCGACTTGCTGATGAAGGGCCGGATGGACGTGGGGTTCATCAGCGGGTCGCCAACCGTCGGGGCACTTGAAAAGCGCGAAATCTCCCGCGAGCGCCTGATCGCCGTGTTTCCCGAAACTCATCCGTTGGCAAAGCAAAAGTCAGTCAGTCTTTCCGATCTGAATGGTGAGAACCTCGTGCTCGGGGATGAAAACTGGTATCACTACACTGATCTGTTGATCGAGCTATGCGTCCAGCAGGGGTTCGTGCCCCGCGTTTCACAAACGGCCAGAACGCGCGACGGCATCCTCGGGTTCGTCTTGGCCGGGGCTGGAGTTACGATCTATCCCGAATGCATTCTGAATGCGCCAAGGCAAGGTTTGCATTTTGTGCCCATCGAAGGCATCGGCCGCCCGGTGATCATTTCCGTGGTATGGCGGAAAAACAGTCAGAACCCTGTTCTGACCTCTTTTCTGAGAGAGGTTCATCCGCCTGAGGCGCATCCTGAAGCAACGAAAACCTGAGTTTCGTGCTGAGAGTGCGTATTCTGGAACATCCGCCCACCCATTCCGACAGCATGCGCCCACCTGTTCCGGGCTATCCGCCCACCTGTGACGCGTTGCCGTGAGGCAGCGTGTTTCGGGTATCAGGTTTGAGGCATTTCGTCATCCAGTTTGGCGATGGTTTTGCGCAAGGACGCCCCCTCGAGTTCGAGGCGGTAGGCATTGTGAACGATGCGATCGAGGATGGCGTCGGCGAAGGTGGGTTCACCGATGACGTCATGCCAAGCCTTGATGGGCAATTGGCTGGTGATCATGGTCGCACCGCGGCCATACCGTTCTTCGACGATTTCCATCAGGTCGCGGCGCTGCGTGCCCGTCAATCGGTCCGGTCCCCAGTCATCCAGGATCAGCAGCTGTGCTTTCGTGATGCTGCGGGACAAGCGGGGAAAGCGCCCGTCGCCATGGGCCAGTTCCAGTTCTTCGAAGAGGCGTGGCATCCGCTTGTAGACCACGGTGACGCCGTCGCGACAGGCCGCTTGCGCCATGTCCTCGAGGCTGAAGAACTGAAGGTTGCGCAACCGTGCCAGAATCCACCGCTCGACCAGCAAAACCGCGACCTCGGGCTTTGCTTTATCCTTCGGTTTGTGCGGTCGCGCCGGCACCACGGCCGTGTCGTAATGCATGGCTAGATCCGCGTAGGTCCGATTGATCGCAGGGTCGTAGAAGCAGGCCTTGGTGACCCGGCCTTCAGATTGTCGGACACAATCTTCGCCGTCACGCCCCCGAAGAAGCCGAAGGCACGCACATGGCTCGCGATCCAATCCGGCAATGATTGCGTCCAGGTCGCCTCCGCAAAGGTATAGCTCGAGGCCCTGAGGGCCGCGACAAACAGCTGTGCTGGGCGCACCTCGCCGGTCATGGGGTCGATCACGTCGACCGTGTGTCCCGCGTAATCGACAAACAGCCGCTCGCCCGCCGGATGGCGCTGACGCCGCACCGGCGACAGCCTGCCTTCCCACCGCGTGTAAAGCTCGCAGAACCGGGAATAGCCGTAGCCTTCCGAATGATCGGCGCGATATTCCTCCCACAGCAGCGACAGCGTCACGCCCTCGCGGCGCAACTCGCGGTGAATATGCGGCCAGTCAGGCTGGGTCGCGCGATTTGACACATCACGCGCCGTCCGGGAGTAGATTTGCCGTTCAAGGTCAGTGTCAGAAAGGCCTGGCGGCAGCGGCCAGCTCAGGCCCAACTCGTCGGCCCGCTCAAGGTAGCCCCGAAGGGTGGTGCGCTTGATCGCCAGGCTTGCCGCAATCTGCCGCGTCGACAGACCCTCGGCTGACAGCCGCAAAACATCTCGTATCTTCCGCATCGGCAATCTCTTCATCGGGCTTCCTTCGTGCCAAAAGGGCGGAAGGAAGCCGGTTACAGATTGCCTCGCAGCAGCACGTCACAGGGGTGGGCGGATCTCCAGGTCCAGCCGCATCGTGGCCATGCCTTGACGACGGGACAGCTCCTCGTAGCCGGCTGAGAGATAGGCATTGAAAGCTGGCACGTTGTCGAGCTCCACCTTCAAGGTCAGGATCAGCGCGCCGAGTTCCCGCGCCGCCTGCTCCACGCGCTCCGTCAGCTCCGCGGCAGCCCCGCCGCGCGCCTCTTCGGCGAGATAGACATAGGTGAGGTGTCGCACTTCCGGCCCGACGCCCTCCCGTAGAGCGAAGAACCCAACGTCCCGTCCCGCAACATCATGAAGGTAGAAGGAGACGTCCTCACGGTCTCCAAGCCACTTGTGATGCCATTCCATCTCGTCGAAGGGCACTTTTGCATTGGGATTGAGCAACGGAATTTCCGTGTCCAGCAGCATCGCTGCCAAGGGTGCTAGATCGCGGTCACGGTTGCGACGCAGGGTGAGTGCCATGGGTCCTTCCTTCGGCTGGGCCCGGCGCCAGTCCGCCAGGGTGCATCATGAACGTCGCGCGCCTCACACAGATGGCCCGTCCTCGTCAACCGGGGAGGCTGCTGAAACTCTGGACGGCCTGACTAACGGCGCAACCCAGACCCAGGCTCAGTAGCTCAGGGAGGCCCGCCTTCAAGCACGCCGGCAGGACCGATATCCTTTCAGCACGACTTCTTCAGAAGCAGCCTGTTAGTGCTTGACAGTAGTTCGCGGCCTTGAGCACATCCCTGAAACGAATCCCAATGTCGGTCAGAGCGCCGGAGAGACTCACTGAGCCCCAATATGCTCGTGAAGGCTCCTTGGGGTGGCCGATGGACCGACATGCGCACTCAGCGGCCACTATAGGCGCTCCCAGAGGTGCATGGTTCATGCTGGGAATGGGATGTGGCTGTGGCGTGGGTCGAAGAGCCCTCAGTTTCGTGTGCATACTTCCCTGTATGGTCAATCTGTGCGATGATGACGCAAGTGTGAATCATTGGTTTGCTCAAATAGCTCTTACCGCCGGATTTTCGGCGTTGATTTCCCGGATGGCACCACTGGCTTCAACAGATGGTTGCCGATGGGTAGATGGCGAGAACACCAGTAAATGCTTACTTACGGGCTTTTCCTTTGGTTCTTGGTTGGATGAGCACATGTGGGCTTCTAATAACTGGGTCACCTTATACTATACCTACCCACCCCACCTCTCTACACTGATAGCACACCCACACCCACACCCCACTCATTTCCTATAGCACCAGCAGTGGAAGCAAAGGCAGCGAAACGTTGGCACATGGCTGACAGGGCTCCCTGACAGCAGCCATGCTCCTCGTGCGCATTGGAACCTACTTCGTGGTGAAACCGCTCCAGCGCCTTTTCAGCTCATCAAGTGCATCGCCGATGACGTCATTCATCTCGCGCCAGTCGTCGAGCCCCATTCCTTCGCGTTCTGTCTTGCGTAGTAGTTGTTGACCTGCCTGCTTCTTCGCCTTCCTTCTCTCCAGATCGAGCGCACGCAGCCGTAGGTCAATCCCGTAGACGCCGCGTGTGCGCAACTGTGCCTCAGCGTCCTCTAGAAGGTGCTCCGAGGGCTCGGTCCTGGGAAGCTTGAAGGTGAGGAGGTCCTTGGTGAGCTTCCGGAATGAGATTTGGCTTAGATCGTCAATCGTGCTCAGATCACGTTTCTTCAAAGTGTTTGTCCCAGATATCGTGACTTCTATTCTGGCGCGGCGGTCTTGATCTGCCAGAACCTCCAGTGTGTTCTCATCTCGACTTCTTCGGTCTGCGATCTTGTGCTGAACGCTGACGTGGAAGGGTTGGTATTTTGCACCTTTCACGACAGTCGAGTTTAGGAAGATATCGTAACCGGGATTGGTCGTAAGAATGCGATCCCGGATCGAGTGATTGTAGATGTTCCCATCTGTCTCGTGACGGTCGTTTCTTCGGCGAGAATTCTCATGCGCGAACAGATAGCGAACCTTTGGAACAACCTTGCCGCGCTCTGTTTCCCGTTCATAAATCTGGCGCGCATCTGCATCGCGCGGCCTTATCGAGTCGGGATCTGAAAAAAGACTGGGGCGCGTCCAATGATGGCGTTGGAGAAGTCCAACCATCCTTTCCCGGCGCAAAACGGCCTCCTCCGGCGTGGTGGATTGCTTGGGATAGAAATCGACGGATATCTCGATGAGGTGCAGCTTCACCGACCCGACAATTCCATAAGCGCCATCAATGGTTCTCACGATTTTGGCGAGGACATCCGGCGTCGGCTCCTGGATCATGATTGCGAGCGGGTAACCTGCGAGGTTCTTTGGATCGAAAGCGAATAACGGTGCGCCCCATCCCTCTCCCAAATCTTGATTATGCAGAATGTCTTTAACGTAGCAAGTTGCCTTGGCTTTGTTCTTGATCAAACGATTGAGCACGCTCGCCTTCGTAGGCTTGTTGACCTGCAGAGTAATCACCATTCTGTCGATTAACGCATGGAATCTATAGTCGCGCCGGATATTCGCATCCGGCTTCATGGTGATCCTCCCCTCCCGATCAGCGCGCATACGTCCAGATGACGAAGTTGCGGACGCCGCTGTCGGCACATATCGGAGCCGGGAGGCCAGTTTGGTGCTTGATGGTAACCGCCGATACTCCTCGGCATGCGCTTCGGACTGATATTCGAGCGCGATCTCAAATGGGACGAGCGTCGCACGACTGTGCACGTCCGGCTCTGCAAAGATATCCGATTGACCAGTCCGTGAACCCGGCAGCAAGCCGGTTATCGCATCCAGAGCGCGCTTGATCTCCGGCGAGGTCTTGACCTTCTTGCCGCCGTGGGTGGCAGATCCGGATTCCAGATGCTGTAAATAGTCGGCCAAAATGCGCTTGGCAGAGCGGAGTGTGGCGTCGAGGTTCGAAGGCTTGATCTTTTCATCGAACAGTTCTGTCCATTGACGGGCTAGGGCGTGTTTTGTGATTTCCCGCTTGCGACCTTCGCGTCCTTGGTCCTTCCGTGCGCGTTTCTTATTCTGGACGGCCAGTTTGATCTCGGCCATTATCGCAGCGACGCATTTCAGGATCTTCTTGGTATCTGGCTGCCTTCCGGGTCGTAGGTTCGCACCTGGACTGCCGGCAATCAGCCAATTTCCCAAGACCACAAGCTCCGCGTGTCTTCTTAGTTCGCCTTTTGCGTTGATCGCATCGGCGGACGTGGGGGGTGTCTTCTTCTCCATGTCTGCCCGCCGCCGGGCCATTACGGTGTTCGCCCGCCGCACGAAGCTCTCAATGGTTGGCGCAGTTTCAAGCTCTCCGACCTCGAAAAGCTCTGACTGAGCGGCCAGTTTTTTCTCACGAGTTCGCCATACTAATTCTAAGCTGCGCATCCAATACCACTCCGGTGAGAAATCGAAATCGGAGTATGAGCAAACAGTGTAATCAGCAAGGCCGAGGCTGCGATCCACGATGCCAAGGTGTAACCCAATCCGATGTGAAGCTTGTCGCAAGAAGCAGCTCCCGCCCTGCCGCGCTTTTGCGCAGCGATCCGGACCCGAAAGGACTGGCTGTATCTGTCCACGATCCTGGATCTGCATTCCCATCGCGTGATCAGCTGGCGAGGCCCAAATATTTGACGCGATCGGCGAGCCTCCCTACTGTCCTCGCGTAAACCAAAATGGGAGAAACCTCGATGCTGACGAGATTAAAACGACCTTGTTTGGCTTTCGCTCTGGCAGCCGCGGTCGCCGCGCCACTTTCGGCACAGGACGCGCGAACCACTCTGCCCCTTGATGCCTTACAAAGCGGCGGCGCAGTTCAGCTGGTGGCCAACAGCGCCTACCTTCCCGCAGAAGGTCACGAGGCCGCCGCGACACCTTTCAACGGGACACTTCGTCTGGAGGCTGTTGAGATGCAGATGGAGCCGGCGCTGGAAAGCCGCGAGGTAATGGGACAGGACGCGATGATATTTCCCGGCGTCGAACTGCAATTCTTCACCCACGAGGGCGATCTGGTTCCCACCACGCAAGCGGTCATCACTCCGGACGAGGACATGTCCAATGGCAGCTTCTGGCAGATCATCATTCAGCCGGGCCGGGTCTGGTCCGAAGAGGGTGACAACGGCTGGTCGAGGGCCTCGTTTCCCTTCGCGCTGATGAACCGCCTGGAAACCGATACCCATAACGGGGTCGCGAGCTTCGCCTACAAGGATGGCGCGGTGACCGATGTGCGTTTCCAGATCACACAGCAGACTGCTCCTTTCTACATCCCGACGCATTTTCAGGCCTGGGGCGCCCTGGAAGCGGAATACACTCCAGCGACGCCTGCCGAATTCGACGAGGCGCGCACGAGCTATGCGACCGAGCTTGAGGATCGTATGCCCACGGCCCCTTGGTCCGAGCTGGTTGCCGCGTCGCCCGCGGGCGCGCTGGACGGATTCGAGGGCGATACCGTTCCCGAATTTACCGTGATGCATGCCGCTGTCAAGGACGGCACGCTCTACTATCAGCCCTCGGAGACGCCGCAGGGCCCCTATCCCTACCCCACGGAAATGCGCTTCGGCGTGTGGTCGGTGACAAAGTCCGTGGGCCCGGGGGTCGGCATGCTGCGCCTCGCCGAGAAATACGGCGACTGGGTTTTCTCGCTGAAGCTGATCGATTACATCGACATCGACCCGCCGCATGACGGCTGGGAGGATGTCACTTTCGGTGACGCGCTGAACATGGCCACGGGCCTTGGCGGCGGAACCGTGCAGGCGAACCCAAACAGCTTCTCGGTGGATTACAGCTTTGCTGGTGCCTATGACGAATGGTATCGCGCCCGCTCGGAAGCGGAGAAGGTGAAGCTGCTCGAGAAGGTCGGCAATTACCCGTGGGGGCCGGGCCATGTCGCCCGCTACCGCGACCGAGACATGTTCTCGCTCGGTGTCGCGATGGATAATTTCCTCAAATCCGTCGAAGGAGAAGACGCCAATATCTGGACCATGATCGCCGAGGAGGTCTTCGAGCCCATCGGAATCCATCATGCGCCCATGAACCTAACGTTCGAGGAAGACGGTAAGATGGGGCAGCCGATCATGGCATGGGGCTGGTATCCCACTCTGGACGATCTTGCCAAGGTCAGCGGTCTGTTGCAGGCACATGGCGCTCATGACGGGCAACAGATCCTGCACGAGGGCAAGACGCGCTCTCTCTTTTCGATCGAGGGTGCGCTCGAGCAAGGGCCATCGACAGAGCTGAAATATGGGGCGCTTCGTTACAAGATGGGGCACCACTACGTCCCCTTCAAAACCTCGGATTCGAGCGAGACGATGTGGATTCCCTTCATGTCCGGTTGGATCGGAAACCGTGTCGTCCTGGCACCAAACGGGATGACACTGATCCGCATCTCCAATGCGTGGCCCGCCCCCGATGAGGCAGCCGCTGCCGCCGAGGATCCGACGCCAATGATGGAAGCGGCGCACCGTCTGGTGCCGTTCGACAAGTGATTTGAACGTTACTGGCCTATACAGGGAGCCGCCCGAGGTAAAGCGGCTCCTTCTCATTTTTCACTCTGCCTTGGCGCATCATCAAATTCAGAAGAAATCATGGGGTGGGCTCGGTAACCTGAATGCATGTCTAAGATCTACGCCAACACAACACCTACGGACGCCATGCGGACCCTCTTCAAGGTCGCAGCGGAGGACAAAAGACACTCTTTAGATCCCTTTTGGCGGGTCTTACCCCTGCAACGAAATGAATGTGGCGACGGCGCAGAACAGTCCCACCAGCAGCAGTGCCAGACAGGTGAGCTTGATATTCCCTGAGCGCACAAGCGGTCCCGCTTCCAACCCCATGATGCGACTGGTGATGAGAACATTTGCGGTGAATGGCGAGGATGCCGCAGTGATGCCCCATCCAATAATAGCGGCAAGCGCCAGCCAGACCAACGCAGGTTCTGGGACAAGCGGGTGAAGCACGCCCAGCACGATGCTGGCCGAAACGATTGGGTTGATCGCCCAGAGCCCCGCACAGACCATTCCAGCAGGCACTAAGGCGATGATTGCGGGTAGGAAAAGGTCAGGCGGTGCTGACAGCGCTCCGTCGAAGGACGCGATGGCATTGGCAATCACGGCTCCGAGGAAGCCTGCGCCGGACACGATCACGATCTCATTGACCCCTGTTTCCGCCGTGACGGCCAGTTCGTGATGCAACTTCGGCGCGGTGCCAATCCATGTCTGCAGGGCCCACCACGACAGTGAAAAAGCCAGAACACCCAAGAGCACTGACGCAGGCATCGATAGTTCAGCCAGCTGGTTCAAACCAAATGCGACCGCGACCAGAAAGACAACCCTCAGCACCACTCGCACAAGGATCATCTGTTCAGGTAGCGAGGGCAAAGCTCGGGCCAAATCGGGTTGAGCTGCGGCGCTTTTCGAGAAGAAGTAGCCGGCGGCCACGTAAAGCACTCCAGCACCGATCCCGAACGGCAGAATCTGAAAATAATCGACCTCCGGCAGGATCGACAGTGTGATGATTGTCGACAACGCCAGTGGCGACCACATAGGCATCGCGGCAAAGCCACGGAGCATGGCAAGGGTCAGATCTTCGACCGCATTCTGACGCATGAGCGTGTCACGGCTTTGGGCGAGCAGCGTCGCCATCAAGCTGGCCGCCCCGAAATTGAGGAAGATCGCAAAAATATGCGTGCCAAAGGTGACGAAGAGATACCGCGCCCCGCGCGGCCGACTTGCGACGATGGACGCGGCGCGGCGGATGTCGGGCGCACGCGAGGCGGAGCGGCTCAGCATGCCGAGTGCGATCAGGAAGGCCCCGAGGAAAATCACTCTCGACATGGCGTCGGAAGCCGCAAGCCAGCCAGCGATCCAGCCCCATAGGAACAGGACCGTGACAATGCTCCCGATGATCCGCGCGGGCCGGTTGAGCTGGTGCCGGTTCAGCACCGCCAGAGCGATCAAGGCAAAGGCCACAGGTTTTTCGGGCACCGGTATCAGGATCGAGGCAGCCCCTGCCCCAAGAAGGTAAAGGGCAAGAGCGGCGTTGAGCATGTCTTTCTTGGGGTTTGCCATGGCGGGCCTGTCAGCCGTCCATAGCTTGGCGAATGCTGGCCGACAGGCCACCATCGACCATCAGTTCGGTTCCCGTTATGTAACTTGCCCTGTCCGAGGCCAGAAAAACCGCAGCCTCCGCGACGTCCCAAGCAGTGCCCATCCGGCCAAGTGGACACTGCTGTGCCCGGGCCTCGCGCATCTCCGTTTCGCTCCGGGCTCCATAGCTTTTCGCAAGAGTTATGCCGATCCGGGGCGTATCGATCAAACCGGCGATGATCGAATTCACTCTTATTCCGTCTGGAGCCAGCTCGACGGCGAGGGCACGTGCGAATTGGTTGGCGCCGGCCTTGGTAGCAGAATAGGCTAGATGCGGATAGCCAACATGCCGAACCGACGCGATCGACGAGGTAACGTTGATCACACCCCGTCCTTGCGCCCGCATCATTGGCAGCGCAGCTTGGGACGCAACATGCAGTGAGGTCAGGTTGGCGTCGCTGATGCGCCGCCAGTCCGCAGGACTGGTGTTCTCGGATGGCCCACTTTTGCCAAGGCCGACGTTACAATGCAGGATGTCCAGTCGTCCGTGCCGACTCTCTATCCCGCCTATCAGGTCTGTGATGCTGGTGTCGTCCAACACGTTAACCGAGCACGCCTCGGCGCTGCCACCCTCGTCGTGGATTAGCTTTACGGTGCCGTTGGCCGACTCCAGATCCATGTCCGCTGCGACCACGTGCGCACCCGCACGCGTCATGCTTATGGCGATCGCCCGGCCGATACCGATGCCTTCGGCAATCGACCCAGCGCCGATCACAAGCGCAATCTGGCCCTCGAGCTCATTTCTAGATGCCGTGCTCATGGCGCACCCGAGGCGCGGATTGCGTCCCGCTTGACGCGCGTTGCTCGCAGCTCACGCCGAATACCCACAAACAACGAGAACAACGTGATGACAATAAAGATCCAGCAGATCGGGCTGCGGAAGAAAATCAGGATATCCTCGGAGATCAGGAACGACCGGCGCAAGTTGTCCTCGAATAGCGGACCAAGGATAAAGCCCATCAGGAAAGGGGCCGCAGCCATGTTGATCTTCATCATGATGAAGCCCAGAAGGCCAAAGGCCAGCATCACCCCCACGTCGAACATCTGGCTTTGAACGGCATAGCTGCCGAAGACACAGAACATCAGCACGATCGGTAGCAAGATATGGCGGGGAATGTCCGCGATCCGGGCAAAATAGCGGATTGCCAACTTGCCCGACCCCAGCAGCACGATGGAGCTAAGCATGATCCCGATGAATATTGCATAGATAATGGTAATGTTATCCTGGAACATCAGCGGCCCCGGCGTAAGACCCTGCAACATGAACGCACCGAGGATCACCGCTGTGACGACATCACCGGGTATGCCCAGTGCCAGAAGCGGAATGAGCGTCGCTCCAGCCACGCCGTTATTCCCCGCCTCTGCAGCAGCGACACCCTCAATATTGCCCTTACCGAAGGTCTCTGGTGATTTCGAGGTGCGCCGCGCCTCGCCATAAGACAGAAAAGCTGCGGCGGTGGCACCAGCACCCGGAATTGTGCCGATGATGACACCGATGAAACTGCCGCGAAAAATGGACAGCAGACTGCCCTTGAATTCCGCGAGCGTGACGCGGCTCTTGTCGGCGGTCTTGACCGTGAATGGAGCGACCTTGCGCACATAGAAGTCGATTACCTCGGGCAGTGCGAACAGACCGATCAGAAGCGGGATGTAGCTCATGCCCCCCATCAAGTTGAAATTTCCGTAAGTGAAGCGCTGGGTGCCGTATACGAGATCGAGCCCGATTGTTGAGGTCAGCAATCCCAAAAGCCCCGAGATCAGCCCCTTGGTCAGTGACGATCCCGAGATCGAGATCACCACCGTCAGTGAGAAGCAAATCAGCCAGAAATATTCCGGAGGTCCGAAGGCCAGCGCCAGACCCGCGATGAGACTGGCGAAGAAGATCAGCGACAGGTTGGACAGGAAATCCGCGATGCAGGACGCATAGAGCGCCATGTTGAGCGCCTTGCCCGCCTGCCCTTTCTGGGCCAGAGGATAGCCGTCTAGGAGGGTGCACGCCGCCGCAGGCGTGCCTGGGGCGCGGATCAGGATCGCCGTAATCGACCCTCCGAACACGCCGCCCTTATAAACTCCTACCAGCAGCAGGATGCCTGTGACCGGATCAAGATTGAAGGTGAAAGGCAGCGCCAGTGCCACGGCCATCGTGGCCGTAAGGCCTGGTATCGCGCCTACGACAACACCCAGACAGACACCGGCGGTAACCGCCATGATGTTTCCCAGTGTAAAGAACAGCTCGAAGCCAGTTGCGATGTTTTCAAACATGGATCACATCCAGTCTTCAAAGATGCCCAGCGGCAGGGGAACCTGCGCGACATGGGCGAAAAAGAGATAAACCAGCAAAGGCACAGTAATTCCGACACCAAACAAAATGACGGGCCGGCGTTCGCCGCCGATCGCAAGCAGCACAATGGTGACCAACATGGAGGTCGCAAGCATCCCCAGGTGACTGGGAAGAAGAAGATAGACTAGCAGCAGCGCGCTCAGCATCAGAACGCGGCTTCTCCACTTGGGATGCGGGTCGAGCGACCCCGCTTCGTCTTCGGCTGGAATATGTGGTGCAAAGATCGCCTCTAGCAGGTGGATCAGAGCGAAGACTCCGATAGCCACAGTCAGCAGATAGGGCAGGAAGGCAGGCGAGAGCGGCAGATGCTTGACGGAAGACGGCGTCGCGACGCCGCCCGGAATGACGAACAGCCCAAACAGGATTGAGGCTGCAAGTGTCAGAGACGCGAATACAATCTCGCGGCGGCGCCCCTTGCGGGCACTGGTTTCAGTAATTGTTCTGCTCATGGCTGCCCTCCCCTGCCGCCCGTCGATAGTGGCGGCCCGTTCGGGCCGCCACCTATGATTAATTGGATTTACTCAACCGTGACTCCAGCTTCCTCAACGACGGTTTTCCAGCTGCTCAACTCGCTAGCGATGAACTCGCTGAACGCTTCGGGGCTGCCACCTTCGATGTTCGCACCGCGTGTGTCCGCGAACTTGACAAATGCATCGCTCTCGATGACCTCACCGAGCGCGTCGGACAGGGTTGTGACGATTGCCGCATCCGTGCCAGCCGGAGCCAGCAACCCAAACCAGGAACGCGCAGCGAACCCGTCAAGTGCCGCGATATCAAGCTCGTCCAACGTGGGCACGCCTTCAAGCTGGTCCGACCGATCCGGCGTTGTCACAGCCAGCGCGCGCAGGGCACCCGACTGGATATGCGGCATGGCTGAAGGCAGGTTGTCGAACATGACATCCACGTCGCCAGACAGCAGTGCAGGCACGGCCTCGCCGCTACCGCGGAACGGAACATGGGTCATGTTGACGCCGGTCCGCGATTTGAACATTTCACCCGACAAATGGATCGAGCTGCCCACTCCGGATGACCCGAAAGTCATGTCTTCGGACTGCGCCGCTTCCAGGAATTCTGCGGCCGTTTGGTAGGGGCTGTCCTTGTTAACGACCATGACGTTGGGAATGGACATCAATAGCTTGATCGGAGCGAAATCCTCGACCGGATCGTATTGCAGGTTCTTGTAGACCGCAGGCGCGATCCCGTGCGACGAGACCTGGCCCATGAACAACGTGTAGCCGTCGGGGCGGGCCTGAGCCGCCTGGGTAGTGCCTAGGGTTGCACCCGCGCCGGGGCGGTTCTCGACTGTCACGGTTTCGTCTAGAACCTTGCTCAGCCCGTCTGCCACCTGACGTGCCAGGATATCGGTCGCACCGCCTGCGCTATATGGGACAATTATGGTGACGCGCTTGGTCGGATAGTCCTGGGCCATGGCCGAGGTGCCGAATGCTAGGATTGAAGCCGCTCCGACAGCACTGATGACCGTTCTTCTTGAAAGTTTCATATTCTTCTCCTCCGTTGGGTCTTGGTGTCTTCCAGGGTGTTCGGATAATGTTCAGGCAGATCCGATCGTCATGCCTCCGCATACGAAAAGAACCTGCCCGGTCACGAATCCCGATCTCTCCGAACAGAAGAACGACACGGCGTCTGCCATGTCTTCGGGTGTTCCGGTGCGCTTGATCGGCACGGATTCAATAATCTTCTCCGTGCGCGGATCACCTGGCGGATTGACCTTGTTAAAGAGTTCGGTGGCAATCGGCCCAGGACCTATGGCGTTGACGGTGATCCCGTGCTGACCCAGTTCCAAAGCCCAGGTCTTCGTCATGCCATGCAATCCTGCTTTGGTTGCCGAATAGGCAGTGCGTAGTTCCTTGCCCAAGGCGACGCGGCTTGAAATGTTGACGACCCGGCCCAGCCCTGCGGCTTTCATCGAGGGCAATGCTGCTTGCAGGCATAAAAGAGGCGCGCGGAGGTTCACTGCGGCGACCCGGTCAATCGAATACGGGTCGGTCGAGGCCACATCAGCAGGCTCCACGATTCCAGCATTATTGACCAGTCGCGTCACGCGGCGGCCCTCACAGAAGGCCCCAAGTGCAGCCTGCGTTGCCTCGACATCGCAAAGGTCCAACTCGATAACTTCGTCTGCGTCGTCGTGCTCGGGCGGTCTGCGGTCCACAATGGCAACGCGCAGGCCATCAGCCCTGAGCCTTTTGGCAACGGCCGCTCCAATCCCTCGGGCGCCACCAGTGACAAGTGCGAAATCCTGCATCCGCTCAGTCTTCAAACGATATGGCTTTGTCGATCGTTTCCCAAATGAAACGACCCGACGGTTTGCGCTGTTCTTCCGCGATATGAGCAACCAGCCCTGCCGCCCGCGAGATGACCGCAAAGCCGCGCATCAGCTCGACGGGGATATCCATGTCCCCCAGAAGTGCCGCCGTGGCGCCCGTGGCGTTGATGGTTATGTGTCTCTGGAATTCCGCATCCACCGCGCTGGCAAGCGTTCGCAGCGCAGTCAGATACCGGGGGTCTTCACATTCTTCCTCGCCGATTTCGAGCAGCTTCAGGGCCCGGGGATCGTCGGGCTTGTGCAGGTGATGGCCAAAGCCAGGCAGGTGCGCCTTTCGCGCGCGATGTTCCCGCACGATTTCGGCGGCGCGCGTGGCCTGCGCCTCGGCATCCAAGTCAACAAGTTCAGCCAGTAGGCGGGCATTGTTCTCTATGGTGCCGACAAACTGGCTGCCGACCGCCATCAGGCCCGCAGCCACGGCCCCCTGCAAGTTCTCAGGTGCGGACATGTAGATAGACCGCGTGGCGATGGCGCTAGGCGTCAGACCGTGCTCCATCATGGTGATCAAGATCGCGTTCATTACGCGCATCTGGCTGGGCGTCACGTCGCGCCCAAGAATGTGCTGCATCATGACAGTCACGAAATCGCTGTCCGTCGTCAGCAATTCGTCCACAAGATTGCGGTCACGATAGAAAATTTCGGTATCAGTGTAGCGGCAGAGCGATGTTGTCGGAGCTGGTTTGGACATGGTTAGCCTTTCTTCAGTGCTTCGGCGTTCTCCGCCAAATGCTGTTCAGCCAGTTGCATCTTCTGGAGCTTGCCGATCGCGTTGCGGGGCAGCGTCTCCAGAAAGCGAATGGATTTGGGTGTTTGAACCGGGCCCAGCCGATCCCTTGCAAACGCGATTATGTCGGCCGCGCTTACAGCGGCCGCATCGCGGACTTGCACGGCGGCATGAACCGCTTCGCCCCATTTCTCGTCCGGCACGCCATAGACGGCACAGTCAATGATTTCGGGATGTTCGCCC
The DNA here is from genome assembly GCF_037083805.1 of Roseovarius sp. D0-M9. Lineage (NCBI taxonomy): Bacteria > Pseudomonadati > Pseudomonadota > Alphaproteobacteria > Rhodobacterales > Roseobacteraceae > Roseovarius > Roseovarius sp. D0-M9. The sequence continues at coordinate 25,821 of NZ_JBAPKZ010000008.1, forward strand.
ATCACTGTCTCGACATCGGCGGGGTAGACATTAAAGCCGCCGGTGATGATCATTTCCTTGGAACGGCCGCGGATGAAGACGTAGCCATCCTCGTCCTTCAATCCCAGATCGCCGGTGTGCAGCCAGCCGTCCACAAGGGTTCTCGCTGTCACATCAGGCTGCTCCCAGTAACCGGTCATCAACAAATCACCACGAATGACGATCTCGCCAGTTTCGCCTGTCGGCAGGATGCGGCCCTGCGCATCCATGATCTCGACCTGGCTGAAGAATGTCTCGCGCCCGACCGACGTTCGCTTGGCCGGATCAAGTAACTCTTTCGCCGAGATCATGGTAGCAATCTGCGGTGCTTCGGTTTGGCCATAGGTCGAGGCGAGGCACGGCCCAAAGATCTTCTGCGCACGCTCGATCGCATCGGGGCGCATCGGGCCCGCGCCATAGATCAGGTTTTTCAGATGCTCGTAATCCGACGCGCCGACATCCTCGAGTTCCATAAGCATATAGAGAACGGTTGGCGGAACAAATGTCGTGGTAATCTTCGCATGTTGCAGGAAATTAAGGGTTTCCTCCGGACGAGGGCGATCCAGCAGGACAAGGGTTCCGCCGGTGGCGAGTGTGGGCAGGATGTAGGTCGACGTCCCGTGGGTGATAGGCGCCGCCGCCAGATACCGCTGACCCTCGCCAAGCGACCAGGCTGAGACCTGGATCGAAATATTGGTGTTCCACGCGCGATAGGGCTGCATCACGCCCTTGGGCAACCCGGTAGTGCCACCAGTGAACTTGATCGCCTGTGTGGCCGACAATGGCAGGTCCGCCATCGCGGGTGTCTGTCCGATATTCTCTTCACAAAGTGCGATCGTGGTTTCTGGCCCGCCATTTGGATCCGACATCAGCAAACGAGTGTCCGCTCCAGCAAGTTTTCCGACGGTATCGGGCTGCGCAATGACTATTGAGGCTTGAGTGAACTCTATCGCGCGCACAAGTTCGGTCTTGGCGTTCATCGGCTGCAGCGGAACCCAGACCTTGCCCGCAGCCAGAACGGCAAGCCAGCTGATCAGATGGTCGATCGAATTATAGCAGCAGATACCGACCCTTGAGCCGAATTCCGGATCGCGCTTCTGGAGACCTGCGGCCAGCGCTTGAACCCGACCATGAAGCTCCTTGTAACTTAGGGTTTCGTCGCCATGCTCGACGGCGATGTGATCCGGCCAAAGCCGGACAGCGCGATCAAAGAAATGGATTGGATACATTCTTGAGTTGCCTCACGTCTTGAGGCCCACGCGCTTCAGCGCATGGGTCATTACTGCTACGATTTCTTTACGGCGCATCGGGCCGAGGCGTGACTTCAGGGCTGAAACCGAAAGTCCGGCTTTCAAGCTGCCCGAGCTGTCAAACACCGCAACAGCGATTGCACTAACCTCGGGAATGATGATCGAGTTGTTCACGAGATACCGGTGATCGCGCCAGTGCCGAACCATGCGGCGCACTTCGGACACCGTCAAATCACCATAGCGCCCATAAACCTCACTGTTGGAGGCTATGATCCGGTCACAATTGTCATCTGGGAGCGCAGCGAGGATGGCGGCGCTCCCCGCTCCAACCCCCAAGGGCCGCCGTGAGCCAACATGCAAAGTGTTCGCGCTGAGAGGATAGGATCCGGTAGCTGTGTCGATACACAATGCTTCGTCGCCAAAGGGCACGGTAAGGTAGGCTGTTTCTCCCGATATCGCTGCTGTTTCTAACAGCGCGGGTCCCACATTCATACGGACGCCATCGAACTGTCTCGGCGAGCCGGCCGCCCCTGCTAGGTCGAAGATCCTTATCCCTAGGGTGTATATTTTCAAGTAGGGGTCAAAACTGAGCAGGCCACCATCCACGAGACCTTGTAAAAGCCTGCGGGCTGTAGCGGTTTTGAGATTTGCCTTCCGAGCCACCGTAGAAAGGGTGGCACCGGTTGCGTTGCGCTCGGCAACGATAGGCAGCAGCCTTATCGCCTTGGCAAGCGATGTTTCTGTCCGCCGATCCGTGTCTTCGTTCGCAATGACCAACCGCTCCTCCTCTGGAACAAGTCAAACCTCACCTCGCTCCACAGCATCAAGCCTCGCGACGCGAACTCTTGGAGTCCAGTCAAAACTTATCACCCAACAATAAAATGTTACCACATATCGGTATCATTTTTACCAAGACGCTGATTTTATATTATTTTCCACCCTTATAATGATCTTGGTCTCCTGAACGCTTTTCGAACGTGGGCGCTCTTCTTCAGCGATATTTGTCGGCCTCCGGGTCGTAGACGAAGTTGGTCGCCGGATAAGCAATCAGCGCCAGAACTCACCGGCGAAGAAACCGGAATGGGCGAGACCGAAAAGCAATACGTGAATCGCGTTTACACGGACGTGCTGGGAGAGATATCCGATGGTGTCGTGCGATGAGAGGGTGTTCAGTGACAGACGGAAGGGTCTGGTAATGTGGTCCACGGCATCGTGCGGACTTTCGTCCATCGGAGTGTTCTGACACGCGGCAAGCCGAGCCCAGTGAACCTTGAGGGCGACCCAATCCTCCTGTTCTTCCAAACCATCCCCAAAGCCTTAATCGTCACCGACATGCGCCTCATCCCCGGTCCAGCGTTTGTCACGTGACAAGAGGTTTCGCGCTCGGGCTCTGATACGACCTCGGCAGCTTGGGCGAAGAGCGTCGCAGTCTCACCCAAGCGGAGCGCTGAGCCGATAGATCACTCCCTCAGGATGATACTCGATCTCGCTTTCGCCTTCCATTTCGCTGCCAACCACTCCTTCTAACAGCATCGTTCCGAACCCATTCTGGTCCGGCTGCGCGACCTTTGGGCCTCCGCGCTCTTCCCACGTAAGCAGGAATAGGGGCGGGTCCGCGTCTTCATTGACAGCCCATTTCAACTCAACAGACCCTCCTGATGCTGCTAGCGCGCCATACTTGGCTGCATTGGTCGCAAGCTCGTGGAGTGCCAGACCCAACATGCGCCCTTTGCGTGCAGGCAAGCGCACCGCAGGGCCACTGATTACGATCTTCTCGGACCGAGCCCCCCTATGCGGCGCGAGGATAACTTCAGCGATCTGCTGAGGGTCAGCTGCGTCGCTGTCGTCATCGAATACAAGGACTTCTGCCTTCGACAAGGCCTGTAGGCGTCCCTTGAAAGCGTCCCGGTATTCCTCTGCCGAGCGGCCCTCGACCGCCGTCTGCGACGCCAGCGCCTGCACGAGGCCAAGGACATTCCTCACCCGGTGGCTGAGTTCGCGTGCAAGGACCGACTGTTCACGGGCACGCTTGTTCACCTCCTCCTGCCGGCGTATGCGTTCGACCGCCAGCGCAAGAAGATTGGCGTAGGTGTGCAGAAAGTCGATCTCATCTTCGTCGAAGTCGTTCTGTTCTTGTGCATCGACTTCCAGGACGCCGAAAGGCTCATCCTCGCCGACGATGATGACGTTCACCATACTTCTAACCCCATGTCGCAGGAGAAGGTGGGGAATGCTGAACCGGGTTTCTTGCGCGATGTCGCGGGACACGACCGGTTCTCCAGTAAGCAGGGCATGTCCGGCCGGTGACTGCGTATGATCCGCCATCGTGGCATTACCGACAACGCCAGGAGCCCAGTTGACGCCGGCGCGAAGTAGGAAGTCGTGATGTTCGGGGCGGTGTTCCAGCACCTTGACCAGTTTGATGTCGAGTGCAGTCGAAACGAGCTCCGCCGCTCGTGTCAGGAGCGCATCAAGATCTTGGCAGCGAAAGGCGAAAGATCCGAAATCCGCAAGCGCCTTACGTTGGGCTCGAAGTTCATCTGACATTGGATAAGTTTCCTTTCGTGCGGTGTGATCACTGAGGGCCGCACGGTCAAGGTAAAGCAGGTGTCGCGATTCAACCATCACCTTTCAACCACTTTCGATACCGACGTGTCCTGGCTCAAGAGTGGCTTGTTGATGAGCGGGACTTGTAACAGCACCCGGCTCGGTTTCAAGAAAGATCGATCAATTTCCTTTGACGGTCTACGCGGAGGCAATCTGGAACTTGGGCTGTCCTGGCGGGTTTGAAGACAACTATACTTTCGTTGTGAAGGAGACCAACCGTGGCAGGCAAGGAAGATCAGCAACCTTTGAAAGGTCGTCGTATCCTCATCGTCGAGGATGAGATACTGCTGGCGCTAGATCTTGAATTGTTTCTGGAAAGCCAAGGCAGCAACGTGCTGGGATCGGCCAAAAGCGTCGACGCTGCGCTTGCCTTGGTCGAGGCCGAAAACCCTGATGCCGTCACATTGGATATGAACCTCAACGGAGAATCGTCCGCACCCGTCGCCGCCGCCCTGCAAGAGCGCGGCATCCCCTTCGTTTTCGTCACAGGAAACGCCGGGAAGGATCTGGACTATCCTGCCTTTCACGACGTCCCGCTGGTGAAAAAGCCCTACGACCCGACCGAGCTTGTCTACAAGCTCGTCCAGACGCTGGCCTAAGCCCATGACCGAGCTCAGGCGATGTTTTTTTTCATACAAGCACGGCGGAATGCGCCATACCAAATCGAGCGCTCGGACAAGGAGCCGCAATAGTATTTTTATCCCGCACGTTCGTCCCTCAACCGCTCGAAATGCTGTGCGATGCACGAATGGCCGGTGCGGTCACGCTGTGATGCAGCTTCCGGTCGAACGGCCTAGTCCAGATGCATCCATTTCAGTCCTCGTGAGGTGAAGCGGATCGAGTTTATTCGGGCCCCCTCTGCTCGCAGGGCGGAATGGCAGGTTTGGCCAGTCTCTATAGAGGTCACGTCTAGCATGGCTGCCATCAAGGAGTATTATTCTTTAGCAGCAAGCCGTCACGAAAGCGTTTGACCGGTTTCCGGCAAAAATTTGTGAATGCAAGCGGACAACCATGCTGTCCCGTGGTTTCCAATCATCTATGCCCTTACGGAAAGGGCATTGGTGACCTGGTCATTCGGTTCAATCTTATCCCAGTAGCTGACCGTCAGGCGACCCGCGGCCGATTATGAACGCACACCTGCCCCTTGCCCGCGTCCTTGGCGCAGTATAGCGCTGTGTCGGCTGCAGCGATAACCGTTTCCATCGCTTCTCCAGGCTGGAAGAACGTCATTCCAACACTGACGCCAATCTTGTCCGCGCCGCTTACCTTCATCTCGGCCAGGTTTGAAACCACCTGTTCTGCAAAAACACGCGCTGCATCAGGCGTATATCCTTGCAGGATGGCGACAAATTCGTCACCGCCAAGTCGCGCCATGAAATCATCTCGGTGCAGCGTAGACGCCACATAACCCGCGAAGTGCCGAAGGATCTCGTCCCCCGCCATATGCCCAAGGTAGTCATTGATCGCCTTGAACCCGTCAAGATCGAACAGGAGCATGCAGGTTGCCTCTGCCACGCTAGGCGACTGAGCAAGATCTTCCAGGTGCTTCTCAAGCGCTGCCCGGTTGCCGATGCCCGTCAGGATATCCTCAAGTGCAAGACGCTCCAGGTGCTCTGTCGCGGTCCGTCGGTCGGTGACGTCCCGCTCTATCGCGCCAAAATACCGTATAGTGCCGGTTTCGTCGCGCAGGGGAACGATGTGAATGTCGAGCCAGTAGGGCGTGCCATCTCTGGAATAGTTCAGCAATTCTTCTTGGCATTCCTGGCCCGCATTAAGGGCGTCCGCGATCCGACCAAGCGCCTGTTGGCTCGTGCCTGGACCCTGTAGAATACGCGGCGTCTTCCCAATGACCTCTTCCTTGGCGTAGCCAGAGATTTTGCAGAATGCCGCATTTGCATAGATGATACGCGGCCCTGGACGGTCTAGGTCGCTGGCCGACGTGATCACTATGGCGTCGTTCGTCGCCTCAATCAGATCGAGCAGGGCTCTGTTCACAATATCAGTGACTTCGGTCATGACCGCACTGTCCTTTGTCAATTTAAAATCGACGCACTGTGCAGTATTCGGGACCCTGACAAAACTACCGGTCCGCGTGCCGTCACCGGACGGCGAGCACTTCCTTATCGGAATTGAGCGTCGTGCACAGTCACACGGAATGATCGCCGGTGGAAAGCACAAACGGTGGGCGCGTCTTGCAGTGCCCGCTTTGATCGACACGAGAGCGGGCGAGTCTTAAAATGGGGTCGTATGGTGTTGTAGAGGATCATCCAGGTGTCGATCACCCGTCTTGCCTTGAAGCCATCGTCATTGCGGTGAGCCCTTGTGTGGCGAGAGGCTTTCACCTCGTCGTGCGGCAACTGGCGGCCGCGTGGAGGTCACGAATGGCCCTATAGGATCCCAATCGCGAATGCTCTGGTGCTCGCCTGATGTGTGCACGTAGCTATCGAGCCAGATAGCTGCAAAGCAATCCAGCTGCGCCCGATCGGATACACCGCCTAGAAGAGTATCACGTTGTCAGAGACTGCAATTGAACTGCGTTCGTTATGGTTCGGTGTCCGGTTAGGAATGGCTCGATGTCCCGGGAGCCACCGACGCTGCCATTCCCAGACAGAGCGAAGTCCTAGGTTTTCCAGAGAGAAGCCATGGGGATGCATTCTGGCACCGGCACTTCCCGGTGTCGAAACCTCCTCTAGGATACCCATAACCGCTTCCACGTTTCGGAATGGAGTGGAGATCCAGCAAAGCGCCTGTGTTGAGCGACAAGCCGCTTGAGGCTGATCTGCATCAGTGCAGCGATCCTTAGGAGGCCATAAGCGTCACCGACTGTGGAACGCTCCTTGCGTCGAACGGAAATCAGTTCACACAAAGGAAGCCCCCAGATGTCCAGATCACTTCGTATCGCAGTCGCTTCGACGCTCGTTGCGCTCCCCTTAAGCATCGCGCACGTCGAGCAGGGTGCTGCGCAGGCCCTTGAGGATTTCGCCGTGATTGCCGGCCAATCGCTGACCAATACTGGCCCCACGACGATCGTCGGTGACATCGCGGTCAGTCCAGGAACCTCTTACACCGGCTCTGGCAGCGTGACACAGACTGGAACGGCATACCTCGCGGATGCCGTTGCCGAGCGTATACAAAATGATCTGACTACCCTTTACACCTTCCTGGAAGGCCGTGCGACGTCAAGCGGGGGAAACCTGACAGGGCAGGATCTCGGCGGCCTGACCTTGTCTCCTGGCGTCTATAACTTCGACACATCCGCAGGCCTCGCAGCAGGCCAGACGCTGACGCTTGATGCTGGCGGCGATCCGGATGCGGTCTTCATCTTCAATATTGGATCCACCCTTATCGCGGAAAGTGGGTCATCCGTGGTGCTCCAGAACGGCGCCCAGGGCGGGAACGTGTTCTACCGGGTCGGTAGCTCTGCAACGCTGGATACTTCGTCCACGCTGGAGGGCCAGATCGTGGCGCTGACAAGTATTACCATGAATACCTCTGCCAAGATTGTCTGCGGCTCCTCCTATGCGCGCGCAGGATCAGTGACCCTTGACACCAATACCATCAATGTCTGCACCCTCGCCGCTGATGGATTTGATACAGTTGTCGACAATCCCGTGCTGACAGAGAACGAGAAATCCGTTGCCAAGGCATTGTCCGATCACGTGGCGGACGGTGGCGTGCTTCCGATTGGCTTTGCTATTCTGGCCGCGACCCAAGAGCCGGACGAGCTGGCCCTGAGCCTGGCGCAACTGTCAGGCCAAGTCTCGACGGGCGTTGCCCCGATGGGTATGCAGTCGATGAATGCTTTTCTTGATACCGTCCTGAACTCTGGTCACAAGCCGCGCATTCAGGCGTTGCCCCCGCGCGACCAAGGCGTTCAGGTCGGTATGGTCCGCGAAGAGGTCAACGTGATCTATGAAGGGAAATACGGGCCCGTAGAACCGGCCGAGGGCCAGCTATCCTTTGCTGCTTCGACGACATTGGTCGAGCGATCCAACCCTTGGGATGTCTGGGCCTCCGGGTATGGCTCCCACAGTGAAACCGATGGTAACGCAAGCTTGGGCCATCAGAAGCGCACCTCTGAAAATCGTGGTCTTGCAGCCGGCTTGAACTTCGCACCGAATGCATACAGCGATCTCGGTATCGCATTGTCCTGGAACCAGGCAGACTTTGCTCTGGGCAATGGTTTTGGATCGGGGTCCAGCGACACGGTATTTGTCGCGCTCCGTGGTCAAACGTCAAACGCTCAGTCATACGTAAAAGGGGCGCTTGCCTACGGGCGGAGTGACATCACGACCGACCGCTCCGTAACGATTGCCGGCGTGGACCGGTTAGTCGGCGACACAAAGGCAGACAACTTCGCAGCGCATGTCGAAGCGGGTTATCACATGGGTGCGTTCACGCCGTTCGTGGGACTGCGCGCGCAGTCCTTCACGACCAAAGCCTACTCGGAAACTGCAGTCTCAGGATCATCGAGCTACGCGCTGCAGTATGATGAAAACACGACCAACTCGCTTCGCAGCGAGCTGGGAGTGGATATGCAATGGCCCACAGAGCACGTCGGTGGCGGGAGGACGACATTTGGATTGCGCGCAGCTTGGGCACATGAGTTCGCATCGAATGAGGCGGGCAACAGATCGTTCGTGACCATTCCGGGCACGGGCTTCACAGCATCTGGAGCCACTCGAGACAGAGACTCCCTGATCCTGGCTGCCAATGCGGGTGTGGCCGGATCCAACGGCCTTTATCTTGATGGGGCCATCAATGCGGAATACGCCAAGAACTTCCAGGACATCGGTGGATCGATCACGGTCGGTTACAGTTGGTAGGATCGCCTCGATAGTCTACCGTGTTCACCGGAGACACTGTGTCACCAGCGGAAAGTCCGGAAGAGCCGATGACCAGTCACTCTGACGATGGTGTGGAATCCGGAAAGAAGTGAGGCGTGGCTATGAAGAATCTCGACCCTCTGGCCATCCTCAAAACGATGCATCAGCCGCTCGTCGTCCTGGACCGCAATCTCGTCGTCAAAGGTGCAAACAGGGCGTTCTACCAGACATTCAAGGTCGAACCGGATGAGACAGAGGGTGTCGCGATCTACGATCTTGGCAACGGGCAATGGGACATTCCAAAGCTGCATGACCTTTTAACTGACATCCTTCCAAACAATGGGTCCGTAGACGACTTCATGGTCGAGCATAACTTTGAAAGCATTGGCCGACGCATCATGAAGATCAATGCGCGCGAGATCCCGGAGCAGGATCCCGATGTGATTTTGCTGGCAATAAACGACGTCACGCAGCAGGAAGACCTGCGCTCAGAGCTGGAATGGCAGAAGAAGCTTGCCGAAGAGACCATTGACGCCTCGCCCGTCCCCTTCCTGGTTCTTGGCGAAGACCTCAGGGTTCAGAGAGCCAATGACACGTTCTACAAGACCTTCAAGGTCGACCGCGAAGAGACCATCGGCCGCCTCGTCTTCGAACTCGGCAACAACCAGTGGGACATCCCGAAGTTGCGCGAACTGCTCGAAGACGTTCTCCCCGAGAACCACACCGTCCACGATTTTGCGGTCGAACACGATTTCGAGGACATCGGGCATCGCGTGATGGTTCTGAATGCCCGCCGCATCGACCACTTGCAGCTGATCCTGCTCGCCATTGACCTTACGGCACACCGCGTGCTCGAGCGGACACAAATTGAAGAAGCGGACAGGCGCAGCTTCATCCTGGACCTTCTGGATCAGCTGCGAGGAGAAAAGGATCCCGAAGCACTTGTCGACGTGACATGCGCGGCGATCGGGCAGCGATTAGGGGCAGATCAGGTCGTCTATGTCGACATCGGCGAGAGTGATAGGGACCGGACCCTGCCGCACCTCTGGAGCAACGGACGCACGCCGACGGCGAGCCCAGGAATTGAAGATTTTGGACGCCCCTTCCTCGATATGTTGCGCCAAGGCCAGACGATCGTCATCGAGGACATGCAACTGGATGCGCGCGCCGAACCTGCGAGGTCTCTTGCGTCGTTGGAGGAGACCCCAGCCACTGGTCTGGTGTATGCACCGTTGCTGGAAGACGGGCAGATGAGTGCGTTTCTGGGCGTTCATTTTTTCAAGCCACACCGATGGCCACCTGCAGACGTCAAGCTGGTGGAGGAAGTGGCCGAGCGGCTGAGGGACGCGCTTGCACGATGCCGGACAGAGACCGAACTCCGTGCCAGTGAGGAGCGCTTCTTCCTTCTGACGAAAGCCACGAACGACGTGATCTGGGATTGGGATATCATCGCCGACACATACTGGTGCAATGAGAATCTGCAATTGATGCTCGGCTATGACGCGGCGCAGATGGAGCCCGATCCTGAATTCTGGGAGAGCGGGATCCACCCCGAAGACAAGGAACGGGTGGTTCACGGCCTCTACGCGGCGATCGAAGGGTCAGCCAGCACATGGGCTGAGGAATACCGCTTTCTGCACGCTGACGGCCACGCGCTGACAGTCGTTGACCGCACCTTCATCATCCGCAACGCTGAGGGCAAAGCGGTCCGCATGCTGGGCAGCATGGTGAATGTGACCGCAGACCGCGACATGGAGAACCGCCTCCGCCAAGCCCAGAAGCTTGAAGCGGTGGGGCAGATGACCGGTGGCGTCGCGCATGATTTCAACAACCTGCTTACAGTGATCCTCGGCAATGCCGACATGCTCACCGAAGATCTTGGCGATCGACAGGACCTCCGCAGGCTGGCCGAGATGATCACAACCACTGCTGAACGTGGGGCCGAGCTGATCAATCGCCTGCTGGCCTTCTCACGCACGCAGATGCTGGCACCGAGCCTCGTGGATGTGAACGCCCTCTTGAATGGAATCGAAGGCATGCTTCGTCGCACTCTGCCCAAGAACATCGATATCGCGTTCAACCGCACGGGTCGCCGGTGGAAGACTGAAGTCGACTCCTCGCAACTTGAATCGGCGATCCTGAACCTCACGCTGAACGCCCGAGACGCGATGCCGGAAGGCGGTATCCTCACCATCGAGATCGCCAACGCAGAACTGGATGAAGACGATGCCGCACGGGAGCAGGACGTCGCTCCAGGGCAGTATGTGATGCTTGCCGTTACCGACACTGGCGAGGGCATCCCTCCAGACGTGATGGCGCGGATATTCGAGCCCTTCTTTACCACCAAGGGGGTGGGCGGAGGTTCTGGCCTCGGGCTGAGCATGGTCTACGGCTTCGTCAAGCAGTCGGGTGGCCACATTCAAATTGTCTCCGAACCCGGCAAAGGCACTAAGGTCAAGCTGTATTTCCCACGTTCGCCTGCACTGGAGGTTCCTGCCGACGTTCCGGAGAAGAAGAATAAAGTCGTCGGCGGGGCTGAGGCGATCCTGGTGGTCGAGGACGATACGATGGTGCGCGAATATCTGATCAACCAGCTGAAGGGGCTGGGCTACCGCGTCGTCGGTGCCGCCTCCGGTCCCATCGCCATGGACCTCTTGAAGCAGGCGCAGCAGTTCGACTTGCTCTTGACCGATATCATGCTTCCAGACGGAATGAACGGTCACCAGCTTGCCGAGACCATTCGGAAGATGCGGCCAGAGATGAAGGTCCTCTTCACATCAGGCTACACGGAAAAAGCCATAGTGGATTGCGGGCGGCTCGACGCGAACGTCGAGTTCCTCAGCAAGCCCTATCGTCGTGCACAACTGGCCGCCAAGGTGCGAAAGGTGCTCGACAGCCGCTAAGCTGGCGCGAGGGAGATCCTGACAATACCAAAATATTGGGTTTGGACTGCCTCTACAGCCAATTGCGGTGCTTGAAGTATAGGTATGGAAGGATTGCCGCAGCAATCATCAAGCCGATGGCAAATGGATAGCCAAAAAACCATGACAGTTCGGGCATATGCTCAAAGTTCATGCCGTAGATGGATGCAAGCAGCGTCGGCGGCAGAAAGATGACCGCGACCACCGAGAAAATCTTGATCGTCGCATTCTGCTGGATGTTGATCATTCCAAGGCTCGCATCGAGCATGAAGGTGATCTTCTGCGACAAGAACCCTGAGTGGTCGCTCAAGGAGCGCGCGTCGCTTGAGAGGGTTTTCACCCTTTTGCGCAGGTCAGGTCCGCATTCCCGATCCATCGCGACCGAACCGAGGAAACTTACCAGACGCTCAAGCGTCGCCAGACTGTCCCTGATGTTGGAGTTCAGATCACCCTTGCGCCCGATTTTTTCCAACACCCCCTGAAAGTCCTGCGGCTCGTCCTTGGTATTGGCCCTGCGAAAGATCATCGCCGACACCGCGTCGATGTCGCGGCCCGCCCTTTCCAGAACGTCCGCCAGCCGGTCGATAATTGCCTCCAGAAGTCCGACCAGTATCGTATCGGCATCTGGCAGTTTCGTTGCCATCCGCTGGGCCTGTGTCGGGAAGGTCGTGAAGGCGCGAGGATCGTGATAGCGCACCGTGATCAACTGATTGCCAGTCAGGATGAAGGAAACGGGCGCCATCTCCGGCTCATCGCCATCAGTGTCGGCAGGCAAGATCGCAGTCATGAAAACGGCCCCATTCTCATGGTAGAGGCGCGACGAGATTTCAATTTCCTCCATGTCGGCGCGGTCTGGAATGTTGATCCCAAGACGCTCGCCCAGCGGCTTGACCTCCTCAGGCTCGGGGTTCAGCAGATCGATCCAGACGGCATCAAGATCGGGGGCTGCGGCCATGTCATCTGGATGCAACCGGTTTTGAGCGATGTGGTATGTCTGGATCAATTCAGTTCCTCCGATGCCGTTTTAAAGCAACTGCTGCGCCGCACACTGACAGAAAACTCCCAAAGAACCAGCCGTGGCAGTCGCATGCATCGGAACAAGGCGCGTCTATTTACACAGCAATGTGAAATCTCCAGAAGCCACGGACGCAGCCACTCTCAGACAGAGCGTCGTTCTAAGCTTTGTCGGTGGCGCTCAGACATGATGCAAAAGCCGCCAATGCTCTAGAGATACCGTCATTCTCAAACAGTGCGGATGAACGTGATGATAAAATCACCTGAGATCTGGAAGCATCTCCTCGATCGCGGCGATGCGGGATTGCGGAGCGGGGTGCGTCGCAAGAAACTCGGGCGCGCGGTTTGTCACAGCTGCCTCCATCCGCCGCCAGAGCGCCACGGCTTCAGCAGGGCGAAAATCTGCCGCCGACATTGTCACGAGGCCCAGCCGATCGGCCTCCAGTTCCTGGCGCCGGGAGTAAGGCAGGATCAGCCCATAGTCGACACCCATACCCAGCGCAGCTGCGATCTCCTCTGAATATTCGACATCGCCCAACTCGAGGATCAGCGAGAGTGCCCTAAGACCAAAGCCCTTGGCCGCCTGCGCGTCCATCCGTTCTTGACTATGTTCGGCCTGAAGGTGGCCGATTTCGTGACCGACGATGGCGGCGAGCTGGTCTTCGTTCGCCACTACTCCAAACATTCCTTCATAGACGCCGATCTTGCGGCCAGGCAGGGCGAAGGCGTTGACCTGAGGGCCAGCAAAGACCAGTGCTTCCCAATCGCCGGGCGCTTCGTTGGCAGCCCTTAGTAGCCGTGCCGATACACCATTCAGTGCCGCCTGAAGGTTTGCATTGGTCGCCGGCGGGGTGGTCTCACGGATATCTGTCCAAGCTTGTAACCCCATCTCCTCGACGGTCGCATCGGAGACGAGGTCGACATCGTCGCATCCCCCAAGTAGCGGCAGCGAGGCTGCGCAGGAAAGTCCGAGAAGCCTGCGGCGTGTTATTAGGCAATTACACATCTGCTGGGATATTCCTGTATCCATTATTTAACCCGTGTCTTTTAACCCAGCGAACACATCTAGATCCGAACAGGTTCCGCAACGGGCAAATGCTGGCCGAGTTAAAGGACGCGGGTCTCACGAAACTATACCGATTGATGGGGGGTGGCATCAGTGTCAGTTGTATCAAGATCAAGAACGGGACCATCCTTGCAATTTCGAGTGCGACATCAGTCCAGGAAAACACTGAAGTCTTATGTGACACGTATTCCCGAAAGCTCATCATACTCCAGCGGCGAATGAGGCGGCGAAGCGCAGCGCAAAGCAGGTAGCCGATGCCGCCGAAGCAAGTGCCGCCCTGCGGTTGAGAATGGCACTTCGGTTCATCGAGACGACCATCCGATTGAGGTCGGCCGCATCGAGCGTCTCGCTGCGCGAGATGCGGCGCACTGTCCGAGCGCCAGCTTGATACCAGAGCATCGCCGCGACAAGCGAGGACGCGATGGCTGCGATGTCGAGAAAGGTGAAGATTGTCATCATGTCAGTCTCCATCTCGGTCCGCAGCCTCACGCGCGACTTCGGTCGAACCTCCCGACGCCATTGGCTGGAAGGCTGCCAGGATATCGCAGGTGATGCCGCCCTCCAATTGATCGGCGGCCTGCGAGGGACAGAAGAGCGTCACATCGAGTCGCAATTTCCCCAGATCGGAAGTCCGCAGGCGCACCAATGGCTCGGGATCGGGCAGGTCAGTTCGGGTTCGACGTTCGACCGCTGTATTCGCTTGAAGAGCTCGCTCACGGAAAGGCGCGAAATGACTATGAACGATTTCCTCCGCCCTTACGCGCGCATGGCCGACCTCCGGTGAAGGTTCTAGTGTGACTGCGAAGCTGTGGTAGGTATGATCTCGGAGCGCGGTGTGGTTCCGCAATGGTGTGCTCAGAAGCATGCTGTTCGGAAAGACGACGAGGCGGCCCACGGGCATATAGGCGTGCGACCCGGTGCCGAACTCTTGCACCGTCGTCGCCAGCAGGGTCAGGTCAATGACTTCTCCCCGGATGTCGCCAATCTCGATCCAGTCGCCGACACCGAAGGCGCGCGACGTGGCGCGCAGGACTGAACCTGAGAGGCAAAGAATAAGCTCTTTGGTGGCCACAACGATCGCCACTGCCACCGCGGTCAGTGAAAGCGCGAAGGTGCGGAGCTGCGGCGCCCAGATCAGAACCAATCCGACAAGCACCAGAAAGAGAAAAACATTCCGGCTCGTTGCGAGAAGTCGGCGCTGGTCATGTGGTGGCAACTCGGCGCGCGCACGGATCACACCGACGGCGATCTTGCGTATGATCCAAAGCACCACGAAGAGCAAAAGGGATGCAAACAGATCGAACTGCGGCAGCATCGCAAGGTAGTAGGACAGAGGCTGGAGGTCGAGCGCGTCGAACATATTTGATTGGTTCAATAATTATTGTCGGAGGCACCTTGCAGGTCCTCCCCGGAATATACAACTCACCTCTCAAGGCGGATTAATCGCCATTGAGGGTTCGGGACGTGGACTATTTCTACCTTGTTGCCGGGCTGCTCGGTTTGTTCTTTGGCGGCGAAGCTCTTGTGCGCGGCAGCGTTGGCATCGCCCGGCGCATGGCGATCCCACCGCTGCTGATCGGCTTGACCGTCGTTGGCTTTGGAACGTCCACCCCTGAGCTTCTCGTCTCGGTAGATGCCGCTTGGCGCGGTGTCCCTGACATCGCGCTCGGCAACATCGTCGGCTCGAACATTGCAAACATCCTGTTGATCATCGGATTGTCCGCGCTGGTCTGGCCGATCAAGGTCATGGGGGCGACCCTGCGCCGCGACACAGCCGTGATGGTGGCTGCCGCGCTCGTGCTGGTCCCCATTTTTGGCATGGGCCAGATGGGGCGCCTCTCGGGAGTGCTGTTGGTGGGCGGTCTGGCCGCCTATCTCGTCTGGGCCTACCGGCAGCCGGGCGAGGCCGTGGTGGAGGAGGTCGGCGTGCCTGCACCGGCCTCCGTGCTTGTGTCAACGCTATGGGTCATCGGCGGTCTGGTCGCCCTGATGGTTGGCGCAAGGTTCCTCGTCGATGGTGCGGTGAACATCGCCCGAGGTTACGGCATCTCGGAGGCGTTCATCGGCCTGACCATTGTTGCCATCGGCACTTCACTGCCTGAACTCGCAACCTCTCTGATCGCCGCCTTCCGCCGCCAGTCCGAGATTGCCATCGGCAATATCGTCGGATCTAATATCTTCAACGTGCTGGGCATTCTGGGTGTGACCGCGCTGATCACGCCAATTCCGGTGGCATCGCGCTTCCTGACCTTTGATTTGCCGGTGATGATTGCCCTCTCGATCATCCTCGCCGCACTTCTGCTGACCCGTCCGGTGATCGGGCGCGGCATCGGCGTTGCAATGCTGGTGGGCTATGTCGCCTATGTCTGGGCCGCACAATGACGACACGCGTGCCGGGGCGCGATGTGAGAGGCGCTTGCGCGATCTTGTCGCGACTTCTCGTCTTGCTGACGTTCGTGGTGTTTGGAGCGCCTCAGAGCCAAGCGGATGGGATGACCAACGCTGNGTCTTGTCGCGACTGCTCGTCTTGCTGACGTTCGTGGTGTTTGGCGCGCCTCAGAGCCAAGCGGATGGGATGACCAACGCTGGCCCTGCTGCCGATAGCAATGTCGAGCAGGCCCAAGGCGTCCTATCCGACTCTCGGCACCTGCTGAGAACGCAGCTGCACGACGATCCTTCGGCAGATCTGGTATCGCCCGGTGGCCTATCTGGCAGACATTCTCGACCGCATCCACGATCACAAGATCAACCGGTTGGATGAATTGCTGCCGTGGAATTTGGTGCCGCTAGCATCCGCGATGGGCAGTCCAGCCGCATAAGCTGCGGTTTCAATGGCGCGGTTACCTTTCTCCAGTGGACGGGATTGAACTGCGTGCGGCATGGTCCCGTTCCGAGGATAGGAATGGCTCGATGTCCCGGGAGCCACCGATGGACGCACCCATGGGATACTCGAAGTCCTAGATTTTTACAGCGTGATGTGAAGGCGTGGATGATGCGCCTGTGGCGAACGTAAGTTTCGAACCAGCCCCTTGCATTTCCTGGTGCAAGATTAGGCCACGGTCGCCGTCACGACGAAGCCTCGTAGACATAAAGCTCCTGGGGGAAATCGCAGGAAGGCGCCGTGTTCTGGATGTCGGCTGCTCGGGCGTTTCTGGCCTTCGCTCATCTCCTGTGACAAAGGCGTCACCTTCGCCGCCATCCTACTCAGTCGGCTCGTCCAGCACGCGGTTGCGGCATACTTAGAATATTTTGTGTCCAAAACTTGTTGGTCGCCCGCTCGCGGGCTTCACGGAGCTCCATGCTATGCGTTCATACCGGCAATTTTCCTGTCCACCTGACCAGGGTGCGGTGGCCATCTGGCCAGCTACTGCACGGCAAAGCGAAGTCATATTCAGTTAAAATAGAGCTGAAAAGCTGATGCCGGACGCAGGGTCGAAATCTTCCTTGTCGGCACAATGCTGAAGTTGCATCCGGGACCTGAAAGCCAACACTACGGCGACGAACAAGAGATAGGCCAAGTTAAAGCGACATCGAAACTTGGCCTGGCCGCGCCCAAGCAGCACGGTTACAGATGTCATCATAAATCACCTGCGATATCACTGAAAATCAAGAGCAATTGCGCACTACGTCTCGAAAAATTGGTGCCGAGGCAGAGGAAGGACAAGCACTATGCCAGGGGCTATATTGATACCGGAAACCGTTGGTCGGCGGCCGGAGGAGATCATCGCCGCGGCATTGGCGACAGTCCGGGAGCATCTGGGCATGGACATTGCTTATCTGTCCGAGTTCGTCGATGGGAGAAGTGTGTTCCGCGCTGTTGACGCACCAGGGCTGGATCATCTAATTGCAGTGGACGATAGCCGTGATCTGAACGACGTCTACTGTCAGCATATCCTCGACGGGCGCCTTCCCGAACTGATCGCGGACACCAGTGCCGAACCTCTTTGCATGGAAATGCCAATCACTTTGGCGGCTCCAATCGGCAGCCACGTCAGTGTGCCGATCCGGCGCCCCGACGGTAGTCCCTATGGCATGTTCTGTTGCCTTAGTCCTCGGGCGAACCCGACGTTGACGCCGCGCGATCTAAGCGTGATGCGAGCCTTCGCTGATCTGGCGGCCGAACAGGTCAACGGCGCGCTGGTCGAGCGCGATACGCACGCAGCAAAGGTCGCAGCGATCCGAGCAGTGATGGAGACGCGCGCGCTCAGGATCGTGTATCAACCCATCGTCGACCTTTCTACCGGCATGGTTCAGGGATTCGAGGCCCTGAGCCGCTTCGATATCCAGCCTTACCGCACGCCCGATCTGTGGTTCGCCGACGCGGCATCCGTAGGTATGGGTGTCGATCTTGAACTTGCCGCGATCGAATTGGCACTGATGAGCCTGACGGACCTACCCGAACACGTCTATCTTTCGCTCAATGCTGGGCCGGACACCATCGCCTCTGGCCGTTTGGGCGAGGTGCTGGAGGGCAAGCCCTTGAAACGACTTGTGCTCGAAATTACCGAGCACGACCAAATCGATGTGGAGCAGCCGTTCCTCGACGAACTCTGGATCTGGCGTAACCGGGGCATGAATATTGCCATTGATGACGCCGGTGCCGGATACTCAGGTCTACAGCAAATTCTCCGAATTGCCCCAGATATTCTCAAGCTCGACCGTTCACTCGTCACTGGCATCCACGCTGATCCGGCTCGCCGGTCGCTTGGTGCTGCGATGGTGCATTTCGCTGCTGAAACGGGTGCGAGGATTGTCGCTGAAGGCATCGAAACTGCGGAGGAATGCAGCACATTGCAGACCCTTGGAATGCATTGTGGGCAAGGATGGTATTTCGGTCGCCCCGGTGACCTGACTGCCGCGCTGGCATCGTGCCAACTGCCCAGGTTTGGCGATGGGAGCGTTGCCTGATGTGGCGGACCCTCGTGCGCCCAAAGCCCTACGGCTATCAGTGTCACGAATGTCTAATAAGGGGGCGCTTCGCAGCTGCACTCATTGGGGATCGAATGTCAGCTAATGGGATGTGTCGGCTGCTCCCCACCGTTGGGCTATCCTTAACCGGGATTAATCGCGCAGCAAAAAGAAGTAGCCATGTGTGCAATGAAGACAGGAAGCATCGAAGACCTCGTCGTCGTCGGGGTCGACATCGGAAAGACGCGCCCCCCGATGCAAGAGCTACGCTCGGGCAAACTTTCCCGCCGCTCCCTACGGACACTCGATCTCTGCCGTCGACGCATGATGAAAGAAGCAGAGGACGCTGCAAGTCTCGGCTGATCTGTGCGGATCAGCCGAGGGTATCGCAACTACATGTTGATCGCGCGGACCAGTCGCACTCCCCAGTTGGCATCCGGGTTCGTTGTGCCGTCGCCAACACGCTCCTGGATCACGGCCACGCTGAGGTCTCGACGTTTCGGCAACCGCTTCTTCTCGGCCGCAGCCAGAGCCGGACCCATCTCGTCGCGTGTCAGGTCCGTGCAGTAGACCGGCGCGCCCGGTTGCTGGCGCCAGGAGTCTTCCAGAGGGCCAGCGTCGACTGCATCGAGGCCGGTGTCTTCAACCAAGGCCATGGCGACCTCGCGGTCGCGATCCTCGTCCGCTGCGACTGGTATGCGTTCGCCGGGTTTCGGCCGGTGGCGAAGGCGTTGGGCTGCGGCGTGTCGATCAGGTAGACCTTGGGCTCGGGCAGCCCCGCGTTCAGCGCAAGCTCCACTGTCAAGGAGTGCAGTCCCATCCGGTCTCCGGCTGAGCGTTGTGCATGCGCAGCAGCATGCGGTCCGAGTTCCACCAGATGAAGGCGTTCATCGCCGCCGCGCGCAGCCCTCTATATTGAGATGAAAGACGGCCGCGAAATCGCTATACAATTTGCTATACACTTCGCTATACAGCACTAACTTTAATCAATATATTACAATTACTTAAACTCATCTGACTTTCAGATCGGCGGACACCTCCTCCGCCAACCAATCTTGTATTTTCTTTTAATATCATGTAGTTGAGACCCTGGCTGGTGGTCGCTTACCACAAAATTTCCCACATTCATTTTTGGATGGTAGCGGCTTTTGAGGGACTCAACTTTTTTCCTCAATTTTGACCGTGCACAAATTTGACTGACCGCGCCGGTCCTGAGGCCGTTCCTGTAGAGATTCGATAACCCCTCCTGCATCTCCGTGCGCCCAGCGCGCTCACGTCTTTTGGTGCGCGAAGCAACTTGATCGGTGCAGGGCGATGTAACAACGCGCAAAGGTGGACATTCTATTTGGAGAATCTTGGTTTTGCAGCCTCAAGCTAATTTATGTGTCCGGGTCCTTAGCCATACATCCCGCGCCAAGCATAGCCTCGCCACTGCCGCCTATAAAAATGATGCGAAAGGTGTTCTGCCCCTTAACCCGGCAACGGGTGCATCTCGCGCGCTTGGCCGCGTCCCGCGCATCCATATCCATTCCGAACGCCTCAATCAGCGCCTTCACCGGCATGTGCGCACTGTGGCCGCATAGGTCACACGTCAGCGCAAGGTGGTTGTTAGTAATGCTGGCTAGGCGCGTCATACAAAGTGCCCTCCCAAACTCCAGTCTTTCCGACAGGTCAGACGAAGTGTTGCCTTACTAAAAACAAGGCGCTTGCTGCCAGAGCAATGGCTATCAGGAAGTTTATTGGGCGACCGCCAAGGTGGAAAGCAGACTTTCACTGCGCTGCGCTTGAACCTGTTGAGCGGGATAAACCTGCTGTTGAAGACAGCGGCATCGCCATAACTTAGTCAACATTTGACCTCGGTTACCTCCATCATCCATGCTTAGATTAGGGTATGGTATTTCCATTAGCTTGGAGGGGCTTCGATGCTTAGAACTAGATACTTCCTCCTATCCGTTTTCGTGTGTGCCGCTGCGTTACTGGGCACCGCTCCTAAGGCACAAAACTATGAGGCCATTTTTCAAGGCTTCACGACAGACGGCCTTTCGTACAACGAGCGCAGATACCTCCAAGCGGCACTGGCCTTTGAAGGACATTACGTTGGACTGCTTGACGGAGATTGGGGCCGCTTGAGCAGAGAGGCAATGCAGCTGTACACAACGAAGGAATTCGGAGCGCAGCCAGAAGAGTGGCATACGGCCATGCTTGCCTTTAGCTTTTTTGGGCGATACGAGCGCGATGGATGGGATATGCAGTACTTTTCTGCACTCGACATGTCGGTGATGCTTCCCCTGAAAACACTGATTACGGATCCGAGTTCTGAGCATCTGGTCAATTTCCGTCATCGCGACAGCACATTGGCAGTTTCGATAGGGCGTCATAGCCTAGAGACAGCCCATGGTTTGCATCAATACACCATGGATGCCCATTCGACCGCTGATTCCCCCTATTCGGTCCGGAAAGATGGCTTGGCCATTAGCACAGCGACGACGAGAGACGGGACAAAGCTCTATACTCGCTCGAACTTCATAAACGGGGCGTGGTCGACAGTCATGGTGTCTGCAAAGCCTTGGGACATTAACACCTACCAAGCTGTGGCATCTAGTATCGCTAAGGGTAGAAGCGCACCCTTAGACATTACGGAAAATGGCAAGCTTATCGAGGTTGTAAGGCAGACCATGGCTTTTGCAGAGTCAGAAGAACCTGCCGAAAAGACGCCCTCTCACCGCTCCGCCGAACCTGAACGTGCAGGCGGATCTGGGTCCGGTTTTGTCGTGTCAAGCGACGGCCATGTTCTAACCAACGCTCACGTCGTTGATGAATGCTCAGCGATATATGTGGATGGCGTTTCGGCCTCTTTGGTTGATGTGTCCAACGAGTTCGACCTAGCTTTGCTCAAGGCGACTTTGGAAGAAACCAAAACCGTTGCTGTATTCTCAGCGAGTCCGGCAATGCTCAACTCGGACGTAACCGCTGTGGGTTTCCCATACGCAGGTTTGCTAGGAGGAATTAACGTGACACGGGGCACAATATCCTCTCTGAAAGGCCTGGGAGGTGATTCAAACACGTTTCAGATTACGGCGCCTGTACAAAGTGGAAACTCGGGCGGACCATTGCTCGCATCAGATGGTGAAATAGTTGGCGTCGTTGTATCCAAGCTGGATGCAACGGTAATGGCTCAGAATGGCGGTGATGTACCCCAAAACGTGAACTTTGCAATCAGAGGGGAGATTGCCAAAGTGTTCTTGGCTCAGAACCAAGTTGAAGCAAAGTTGAGCTTGGATAATGTAGTGCTAGCGCCTGAACAATTGGCCAAGTCGGCGGCAAATTTCACTACTTTCGTTGAGTGTAAATAAGAAATTCTCGACTGTCGGATTTGGCGCAAAAGTGAGAAGCGGTAGTTCGCTGCGCAAGGCACCAATGTCTCCTTGTCAGGTTTATCGCCGCTGAATGGCGAGAATCCAGCAGCCACAAACCTTAGACAAAGCGGACATCGATATCTGCTTGATGGCTTCCACGCCTTTGGACCCTGACGTCTTGCGGGCATTGCGAAACAAAAGGGCTAAAGGATGGATGCGCTGCTCTCGTCTCAGTGAAAGCAGCGCAACTATGCTTATGCCTGGCCGAGGCCGCGGCTCTTGGGAAACACGTCACGCAGACGTGCAAAACCGGATTTGAACAAGCCGGAGATATAATCCCTGCGCATTTGATGCGCCTGAGCAATAAGCCTGTCGACATCGGCCTGTTTCGGCGTCTGGAAGGATACTTGCGTACTCATTGGGTTTTCTTTCATGTTTCGCGGCATCTTCGCCGCCCTCATGATGTGTGGGCTTTGCACACGAAACACTAACCATAGTCGACATGCGCCTAGCACATGGCTCAGCCCTGTGCGGCAAGGTCATGCAGTTTACGCTGGCAACTGGATTACTCCCAGCTCCTGGATACCCTCACTGTCCATGTACAGGCGAGTGTCACTGAGGCCGAAGTCGAGCAACTCAAGGACAAGCCAGTTCACTGATCCTATAGGTCCGTTCCGGGCTCTTAGCGGGCATTCGCTGCGTGAACCTAGAAGGTCCGCAAAGCTATCGTTGGAACTTGTTCGATCAATGGCCCTGGGGTAGGGTTTGGCTTTCATTAGCCGTCCATCGCCTTGGCCTTAATTTTTAAGTATTGCCGCACTCTCACGGATGAGCGCATTCAACAATGACCTAAGGTCATTGGCTTCTTGGCTCCGTTCCCCATGCTTGTAATTAGGATGCTTCATGCCAGGTTTTGCGCCTCCACCAGCGCCATGCATTCGGCAGACCGTCCAGCCGCGAACCGCCGGGCTTTTGCAAGGCTGGCCGGTACGCTTTGATTTCGCGGTGCATCTCAGCGCACAGTGCATGGGGTAAGCGTCAGATTTCGTCACTACCTCGCCCCCCTCTATCAACATTGCCCACGATTGCCTGCCCGCCATCCTGAACGGTCACACGTTCCACGCGCACGGTCTGCTGCCCCTTAGAGCGGTACCGTTTTAGCGTATCCATTTGAGCCGCATAGCTTCGCGCAAGTTTGTTTAGCGCCCGTTCCGCTGAATCCTGTTGCGGCAAGTTTCCGATGTGATTGAGTCGCCGCGCCATCATCATCGTCGCCTGATGTGTTGCCGCCATCTGGGTCAGCAACAAGGCTTCGGCTGCGTCCTTCGGACTCATCGCATCAACAAAACCCAGCGCGAAGTTGGCCCCTTCTTGATCAACACGTGTGCCTTGTGAGCCAAGGCTTGCAATCTGACCTATCAGACCCAGCGCCACTGTCTTTCCGTTCGTCTTGTTCGAGATGCGCGAATAATCTCCGTCAATGGCAATTTGGAGAGTGTTTTTTTCATCTTCATGCACGCTCAATGTCGGAGCTTTTCGTTTTGACGGATCTGAGCTTTGCACCGCCGTTGTTTGTTCAAGAGATTTGGTCATTCTTTTGGCCTTTCGGTTTTTTCCAATTTTGAGTGATGCCGCACCAGTGTTGCCCATCTGGCCCATGCCTCTCCCAGTCAGTCAGGCTGCGCCATGCGTCCAGCGAAACAACTTTTCCTGTATAGGTCAGCGGCCTGCCCCCGATGGTTTCGCCATAAGTCAGGGCCATAGCTTGACGTGCGGCGCTGGGCGGCGTTTCCGGCGCGCCCGCCTCGGCCCCTGCTATTGCTGCTATTCCTGCTACTGGGTCTGCGCGAGTGTCAGGCCGCACAGGGCGCGCTGGCGGCGTGTCGCGGTCGCCTATTCTTGCCAGTGCGGCTTGCGCATCAAACCACATTGCCAACGCCTCGCTTGATCCGCCACGCATCCTTTCGGGCAGAGCCTCGCACCACCGTCCCTTTGTTTAGCCTCACTATCCAGCCGCATTGCTCCAAAAGCGCCAGCGCCGGTTTCGCCGCCTTCACATCGCGCAGCGCATAAGGGCCGGATTGCACCACCTCGGCCTGCGCAATTTCCGGCTCTCCCCAGCTTTCCAGCAGCCATTTACGCAACTTTTCCGCCCGCTCGATTTCCACCGATACCGTTGCAGCCTCGGCCAAACGGGCCGCCTCGGATAGATAGAATTGGGCCAGCGTGATTGCGTTTGCCATATCCTGCGGCAACACCTCGGCGGCTTGCAGGTCTTGCCAGAGGGTCAGCACACCTGCGATGCGCGCCGCCTGTTCCGCCGCCTTGGATGCGGTGCCGGTGATATGGGCCAGGTCGCCGCCGGGTGCCTGCAAGGTTTCAATTGTATCGTGAAACTCTATCAAGAGGCTGCGCGCGCCATCGCTCAGGGGCAGGATGCGCGGCTGCAATTCGCGCGTGTCAGCGTCCATCGGCATAGGCGTATCCAGTATCTCTCGCAGCCGGTTGCCAAACGCGCCCAGCGCGCCGCTATCTGGCGTCATAAGCCGATGCAGGCGGGTGCCGATTGCGCTGGGCGGTTCGCATATCAGGAAGCGCGCCAGAAACCCGCTATCCGCCGCCAGCGGATCGGCCATGAAGGCATGGGCAACACCCGGTTGCGCCATCAGGTGCACGGCAAGCCTGCGGCCATAAAGCGTATATGCCCCATCGCCTGCGCGGGTGCGCCTGATCGGGTTGCCTTGCCACAGGTCATTAAGCGCGGTCAGCGTCTTTTGCCGATTGTCGCTATTCATGGCGTGCCCGCCAAGGAATTGTCCACCTTCATCCGAAAAGATGCCCAGCGATGGTTGCCCGGTCGCGTAAAGCCGCGTCAGCCCCTCAAATGTCGGTTCTGTCACAACGCGGTCAGGGCTAGGCGGTGCTGCCGGTTCGCCGCCCAGCGCGGCCAGATCTGCCTGTGCCGCCGTGCGCTTTTCACCTTTGCCTTTCTTGGCTTCGCTCAGGATGCGGTCGCGCTCGCCCTTCCAGAGCGCATGCGCGTTTTGCCAGCTTTGCATATCATCGCGCTGGGCAACTGCCGCCTCGCGCTCATGGTCACGCACCGCGTCCAGCAGGGGGCCGAAACACGCAGACTTGCGTTCACCACTCGCCGCAATGGTCAGGCAATAGAGCGACAAAGCGCGCGGCCCACCTAGCGTTTCGACGTTGGCAAAACCCTGCACCCCCAAAGATGCAACCGCCAGCGCCGATTGCGCCGGGATAGCGACAGGGGCGAGGGCTATTCCTCGCACCGCCTGCACGGCCCCTTGTAGCGGTCCTAATGCGGCAACCGGGTAAGGTGCGCCCGCCGGGATTGCGCGCAAGAGCGGTTGCGGCGCCTCAGCCTTGAACGGGATAAATTCGGGGACGGTCATACGCTTTCCCCTTTCATGGTTAAAATATCATTCCAGTCGCGCCCATCCGGTGCAGGCAATAGCGACACATCCCAGCCCAGCCCGCTTGCGCGTTCGGCTAAGGCGTGCGCGGCCTCGCGCCCCGGCGCATCGCCATCAGGCGCAATCGTCATCCGGTGCGGACTTGTGGGCAGATGCAGCCCGCGCATGCCAGACGTTGAAAGCGCGGCCCAAATGGTCGCGGGCCTTTGCAAGAGGCCACAGGCAAGGCTAAGAGCGGTTTCGATACCCTCGGCCACTACAAGCGGCCCTTGCGCGCTGGCCACCCTCACAGCGCCGCCGGAGACGCGCCCCAGCATCAGTTTGCTAGGCTCGACCATGGCCTTGCGGCCATCGGGTGCCAGATAGGTGCGATGCACCGCGCAGCCCGCCGCCCCGTCCACCAGCGCCAGCATTGCCGGAAAGCGTTTTGCAGCCGGGTGCCAGCAGTCAGGCAAAAATCGCAGGGTTTCAGGAAGGGGGCAGGATATGCCCCGCCCCCTCAGATATGTTTCGGCCAAGGTGCCGCTGATCGGTTGCGCCTCTTGCCAGAGCCGATGCGCTTGCGCTGCGCGCTTTGCCGCGTCAGCCCGTTCCTGCGCCTCACGCTGTGCCACCTCGGACGGATCCGGCGCGGCATAGTCACCTGGCGCAATGCCCGCCGCCGCGCGTATGTCGCCAAAGGCACATCCCGATTTCTTGCAATGCAGCAAGAGCCGCCCGCCGTTGCCATCGGCCAGCGTCAGAGCGTTTTGGCCTTTCTGCCGGTCGAATTGGCAGACATCCCCTCCTTCCGGTGAACAGTCCGCGGACGTGGACCATGAACCCCAACCGCGAACACGTGATGGATGTAGGTCTGCGCGCTCCGCTAGTGGCGGGGAATGCGCGTTTTGATGTCCACCGCTCGGAGGAACCACCGAGATCAAAAGGGAACGGATGTCGCGAATTGCCATTGGAGGGACATAGAGGCTCGATGCCTCCAGTGGCAGCATAGGGAAACATCATGTTCCATCATTCAGAAAAACTGCAATATGAGGTAAAAGTCGACACGCCTGATCCTCAGTTTGCCAAGTTCCTGCAACAGGCGATCGGCGGTGTCGAAGGTGAGATCCGCGTCGCGATGCAGTATTTCTTTCAGGCCATGGGCGCACGCGGGGACAGCAAGTATCGCGACATGCTGATGATGACGGCGACCGAGGAGTTGAGCCATATCGAATTTCTGGGGCACGCCGTTGCCCTGAATCTGGAAGGTGCCCCTGTGACGACGCAGGAAGACGCCGCCAAAGACCCCATCGTCAATGCGATCATGGGCGGAATGAACCCGCGTCACCTGCTGTCTTCGGGCTTGTCGGCAATGCCGGTCGATGCCAATGGCGTTCCCTTCGACATGAGCCACATCTACGCGACCGGCAACCTTGCCGCTGACATGACCGCCAACGCGATGGCAGAAGGGTCGGGGCGCGTTCTGGCCTCGCGTCTTTACAACATGACGGACGACAAGGGGATGAAGGACATGCTGTCGTTCCTGATCGCCCGCGACACGATGCACCAGCAGCAATGGCTGGCCGTGATCGAGGAGTTGGGCGGCATGGCCGAGGCGCTGCCGATCCCGAACTCGACGCCCGAAGCGCATGAGGCAGTCAAGCACAGCTACTACTTCCTCAACACCTCAATCGACGAACCAACGCCCGAAGGCCGCTGGACCTCTGGCCCCTCACTGGATGGCAAGTCCGAGTTTTCGGTCGTCAGCCCGCCTGTGCCGCTGGGGCAAAAGCCTGACCTTGGCAAGGCGCGCAAGAACAGCGGCGCCCAAAGAGAACAAATGTAGGAGACCACCATGACTACGACAGTTGGAACTGAAAAAACGGTGGAGAAACTGGTAAGCAACCTGCTCCGCCTCGAGCACGACGCGATCGCCGCCTATGAGGCCACCATCGAACGGCTGAACGATGCGACGAGCCGTCAGCAGATCGAGGCATTTCGCCATGATCATCTCGACCACGTCGTGCAGCTCGAACAGTTCGCGGCGCGGCTTGAGATCGACGCGCCGACGGGCGGCGACATCAAGCAGATGCTGACCGCAGGCAAGGTGGCGCTTGCCGGGCTTGCGGGCGATAACGCCATGATCAAGGCAATGAAGACCAACGAAGACGACACGGTCAAGGCGTATGAACAGGCAAATGCCAATAGCCTCGCCGATGCAGACATGCAGCCCTTTGTTGCCAGCGCCCTTGCCGACGAACAAAGGCATCGCGCGTGGATGGAAACTGCCGTCACGAAGTGAGGTCGAGCTCAAGGTTTGGGGCCGCCCACATGCGGCCCCTTTCCCCCCCGTGACCTCGCAGGCTCAACGTCGATTGCACCGAATGGCGTCTGCTTTCGGTCACCATTCGAATGCCTTAGGCTGAGGCTGCATCCCAAGCGGTGCGGCACCCTGTCGAGAGGCGTTTCCCAATGCGGCCATGGCATCACCTCTATCCGGCGCTTCCGCCTTTCGACTATCTGGAACAGCTGCGTGCGGGTGTCGGCGCGCTGCTCGGTATCAGCCTCTGCGCCTTGGTGGTGCATCTGACATCCGGCCTTGGCGGCCTGCCGCTCTATCTTGTCGCCCCACTTGGCGCCACGGCAGTTCTGGTCTTTTGCGTTCCCAACTCGCCCCTCGCGCAGCCGTGGTCTGCAATTGCCGGCAATACCGTGGCGGCATTGACGGCTCTTGTGGCGCTTCGCTTCGCTCCCGAGGTCTGGGCCGCAGGTATTGCTGTCGGTGGTGCCATCGCGGTGATGATGTTCGTGCGGGCACTGCATCCGCCCGGCGGCGCGGTGGCCCTGCTGATTGCCCTCGACCCCGCCCCCGCGCTCGAGGCCGGACCGCTATTCGCCCTGACACCGATCGGAGTGACCACAACAATCCTTGTTCTGGCCGCAATATGCTACAATCGCGCGACAGGCCGGGCCTATCCGTTCCGCCAGACCGAACCGGATGATCCCGCGGCGCACACCCCGCGCCTTGGCCTTTCGAACGACCAACTTCTCGACTTGCTCGAGAGGTTCAACCAATCCACGAATGTCGGTGTGGCCGACCTCGGCCGATTGCTGGCCGGCGCCGAAGCAGAGGCGGCGCAGCACCGCTTTGACGGCACGGTCTGCGCCGACATCATGACCACAGATCTCATCACCGTCCGGTCAGGCACACCCCTGACGGACGCCTCGCGACTTTTTCGGGAGAATGCCATCAAATCTCTGCCAGTGGTGGATGACGACATGAGGCTGCAGGGCATTGTGTTTCAGGCAGATCTGCTTGAACCGCAAGCGTCTGCAGGCCGCACGATCATAGGCAAAGGGCGACCCCCGCGCCGTGTCGTCAGGGATGTCATGTGGCCCGCCGATCAGGCCGTCGCACACGACGTTCCGGTCGGCACGCTTCTTGATCGACTGGCAAAACACGGCAGCGAGGTCGTTCCCGTCACGAAAGAGGGCCAACTGGTCGGCATTCTCACCCGGTCAGACATCATTCGTTTGCTTCTGCGCGGACAAGTCGGCAGATCTGCAGCATCGCGCTAGGGCCAAAGGTCCGGGCAGTTGTGGTCGATCCGCCGGATCGCGAGTATTGCCGCGAGACTAGGATTGGCTCGCTCTCGGCATGGACTGGCCTTGAGCCGCCAAGCGCAGCAACGGTGCGAGGGTCAAAGTGATGTCACGAAGTCCAGCATGGTCCGCGCGCGAGACAGCTTCAGCAGCACCCCCGGCGGGTTGTCCCCGAACTCACTCCGATCCTTTCAGGCAGGTTGCCTCGGTTATACGCACGATTGCCGATACCCCATCAAGGGACTTGGCGCCCGCCTCGCTCATGCCGAAGGGGTATCACTGCTCAGGACGCCCCAGCACACCCCGGCTTGCCAGAGCCTCTATCGTGGCGCTGTCGCATCCCAGCTCGGTCAGGATGCTTGCGCTGTCCCTGCCCAAGGGCGGCCCGACGTGCACGATCCGCCCCGGCGTTCTGGAAAGCCTTGGCGATACCGCATGCATAGGGAACGACGGCAGCGCGTCATCGGGCACCTCCTCCAGGACGCCGCGACTCTGAAGGAAAGGATGATCTGCCAGCTCCTTGATGGTCGCGACTATTCCCACCGTTACATCGGCGTCCGTGAACAATTGGATCAGATCATCCCGATCATGCCGCAGCATGAATTCCGCGACGATGTCATCGCACTCGCGCAGGTGCGCAACCCGGTCGGAATTCGTCCTGAACCGCGCATCTTCATTCAATTCAGGGCGACCGATGACGCGGAAAACGCGCTCGGCCATGGCCTGTGTCGACGCCGAGAGGGCGACGAACCCTCCGTCTTGCGCCTCGTATATGTTTCTCGGCGCGGAAAGCTCCGACAGCGAGCCCATCCGCCGTGGTTCGCGCCCGGTGAGGCGGTGATTGGCGACCTGCGGCCCAAGGGCGGCAAACATCGGCTCGAAAAGCGACAGATCAATGACTTGCCCCGGGCCGTCGCGTTCCCTTGCGCGCAAGGCCATCAGAACGGCCGACGCGCCGGATTGCCCGGCGATCATATCCGCCAGCGCCAGCGGCGGCAGGACGGGCGGGCGGTCTTCATATCCATTCATCGCCGCGAACCCCGACATCGCCTCGATCAGGCTGCCAAAACCGGGGCGACCTTGCCAAAGGCCCGTCTGCCCCCAGCCTGAGATTCGCACAACGATCAAACCGGGATTGCTTTGAAGCAGATCCTCGGGATCCAACCCCATCCGTTCAAGCGTGCCCGGACGGAAATTCTCGACAAGCACATCAGCGGTATCGATCAGCTTGCGCAGCAGCCCCATGCCCTCGGGATCCTTGAAATCCAGCGCCAGGCTTCTTTTGTTTCGGCAATATGCCTTCCAATAGGTTGATACGCCATTGACCTTCCAATTGCGCAGATCGTCGCCGCGCCCCGGCTTTTCAACCTTGATCACGTCGGCTCCGAAATCGGCCAGAACGTGGGTCACGATGTTGCCCGCCACAAGGCGGGACAGGTCGACGACCCGAATGCCCTCAAGGGGCGGTGCCGATGGATCGGGCTGCATTCTTGTCCTCCGAGCCTTTCCAGCTGGGCCTGCCGCGCCCTCATTTTGATCAGTGCGGGGTCGCCGTCATTCTACTGCAGGATGCCCTTGGTTCGGGATTGCCCGAGCCACGCCCAAGCCGGCAGGGCGCCGCCCGCCCCCTCTCAGATGCCCATCTCATCAAAGACTTCCTGGGCCGTGCGGAAACTGTCGATGGCCGCCGGCACGCCGCAGTAAATCGCGACCTGCATGAAGATTTCGCGGAGTTCTTCCTTGGTCAGGCCATTGTTGATTGCGCCGCGCACATGCAGCTTCAGTTCATGCGTCCGCCCCAGCGCCGAGATCATTCCAAGGTTCAGGATGGAGCGCTGCTGACGCGTAAGACCCGGACGGTTCCAGATTTCGTCCCAGCAATATTCGGTTACAAGCTGCTGCATGGGGAAGTTATACTCGGTCGCCTTATCCACCGATGC
The DNA here is from genome assembly GCF_037083805.1 of Roseovarius sp. D0-M9. Taxonomy (NCBI): domain Bacteria; kingdom Pseudomonadati; phylum Pseudomonadota; class Alphaproteobacteria; order Rhodobacterales; family Roseobacteraceae; genus Roseovarius; species Roseovarius sp. D0-M9. Next base: position 56,746 of record NZ_JBAPKZ010000008.1, read on the forward strand.
CGATACATATTCATCCCCCAGCACGTCGCGGCGGGTCTGAAGACCCCTCTCGAACTTCTCGGTAAAGGGGGTTCCGTCGGGGGCAGTCTTGGGCGGGGTGGTCGTCATTTCGTGGGTCTCCTCTTGAAGCCAGACAAACTCATGCGATTGGCACGGTTGCCTGATGGTGTTATTATTGTTTATAACTTCCAGCCATTTATGCCACACAATGGAAGTATCACATCACGTCGCCTTGCTGTTCAGATAGCGATACATCTCGGTATGGTCAGCGCCGCGGTCCAGCGTGGCATCTGCCTCCCGCCAACGCGCCGAGGTTTCTGCAAGAGCCCCGAGGTCTAGCTTCAGCTCATTTGCCAAGCCCTCGGCGATGCCGATGTCCTTGGCCATCAGGCCCAGCGAAAAGCCCGAATTATACGCCTCGCTCAAAACGAACTGCTTCATCTTGGCTTCGGTCGTGTTGTTTCGCCCCGTCGAGACATTGAGGATATCGACCATCGTATCCCCATCCAAACCAAAGGCCTTGCCAAGGATGACTCCCTCCATCGCGGCCACGGCGCCAGCGCCTGAGACGTAATTGTTGATGGCCTTCATGGCATGGCCGGTGCCAATGGCGCCCGTGCGGAAAATCTTTGCGCTCATCGGCTCCAGCACGGGGACCACGGCGTCGATGACAGCGGCGTCGCCACCGATCATCACACTCAGATCCCCGCTGACCGCGCGCGCACGGCCACCCGAAACCGGCGCATCCACAAGGCTCAGCCCCAGCTCAGCGAGGTCATCGGACAGCGCTTTGGTATCGGTGGGCGCGCTGGAGCTCATGTCGATGACGACCGCTCCCTTCGTCATGGCCGCCGCAACAGCGCCCTGCCCCAGCAATACGTCACGGACGATCCCGCCGTTGGGCAGCATGGTGATCACGGCCGCAGCGCCCTGCGCCGCCTCGTCAGGGCTTGCACAGGCGACAGCGCCTAGCTGCGCCGCCTCTTCGCGCGCCTTTTCAGACAGATCAAATCCCCTCACGACAAAACTCGCCGACAGAAGGTTTGCCACCATCGGCAGCCCCATCTGCCCAAGCCCAATGAAGGCAATTACCGAAGGCGCAGCAATCCTGTCCATGTCACTCTCTCCCACCCGAGGGAAATACCTCCCATGCAATCAGACAACCTGTCAATCGGGTTTCCAAGGATGGCCGCCAGATCGGATACGGCCAAGTCGCGGCCCGGTCGTCAGCAAGATCAATGTGAAGGAAATGCGGCAGCTTCGACGCCGAAGCCGCCTTCGAGGCTGCCGCAAGCGTTGTGGATCAGGAGCAGCTTATTGGCACGAAAACGCATTTTTACGATTGCCTGATGCAGGGCGGAAAGAACAGCTGTGTCACGCAGGTGCTGACCTCGCTTCAGGGATTTGCGCCACTGGAGGCGGCGATAGCTACACGGCTGGCTGCGCGGCGTGGCTCAGCACCTTGCGGATATCGTCGCGGGTCATCAGCCCTTCCTCGACCGCAATATCGGTCAGGGGCAGGTTCAGCTCCTGTGCGCGTTTGACCATGGCAACCACGCGCTTGTACCCAAGCGTTTGCAGGAACACCGTCGAGACACCGAAGGAGCGGGCCAGATTATCGTAACTGCGCGCCTCGTCCACGCGCAGCCCCGCGATGCATCGTTCGGCAAAGCCATGGGACACGGCGGTGATCAGGTCCATCTGCTCGAAAAGGGCCAGCGCGATCACCGGCTCGAAATGGTTGATCTCCATCTGGCCCGCCTGCGCGGCGATCGCGATGGTGGCATCATTGCCATGCACCCGCATCCAGACCTGTTGAACCGCCATGGGCATCACCGGATTGACCTTGCCCGCCATGATCGACGATCCGGGTTGCACGGCGGGCAACACCACCTCGCCCAGACCAGCAGCCCCATCGCTGCCGAGGATAACGAAATCGCCAGCCAGTTTCGCCATGGTGGCCGCCAGATTGCGCAGCTCGGCCGAGAGGCGCAGAAATCCATCGGCCGATTGCATCGCGTCAAAGGCATCATCGGCCAGCCTGATATCCCGCCCGAACGCATCGCTGAGCGCGGGCGCGATGGCCTTGCGATACCCATTGGCAGCGCCAAGGCCAGTGCCGATGGCAGTGCCCCCCATGGGCACCACGCAGAGCGCGGCCACGGCGGCCTGAACCGCCTCGAGCGCGCGGGAGATGGCACTGGCGTGGCCGGTGAAATACTGCCCCCATGTCATCGGCTGCGCCGCCTGCATGCAGGTGCGGCCCACGCGCAGGATATGCTGCGTCTCGCCTGCCTTGCTGCGCAGAGCGGCCAGCACACTCTCGACGCTGCCCGTCAGGGACGGCTCGGCCAGGACGCAGGCCAGCTTGATCGCCGTCGGCACGGTATCGTTGGTGGATTGGCTACGGTTCACATGGTCGTTCGGATTGACTCGCGCATATGTGCCCGGCGCATCGCCCAGCATCTGGCTCGCGCGGTTCGCGATGACCTCGTTGAAGTTCATGTTCGTCGTCGTTCCGCCTGACCCCTCCAGCAATGGCACCGGGAAATGATCGACGTGGCCACCTGCGGCAATCTCGTCGCAGGCGGCAATGATGGCCTGCGCGACGTCCTGCTCCAGCGCGCCCGCGTTGCGGTTGGCGACGGCGGCAGCGCGTTTGACCAGCGCCATGGCGCGCATGAAATGCGGCCATTCGGGCAGCGGCGCACCGAGGCCCGCAAAATTCTCGACACCGCGCGCGGTGTTCGAGCCATAAAGCGCGCCCTCAGGCAGCAAGACATCGCCCAGACTATCGGATTCGATACGGGTTTTCATCGGGGCGCCTCGAGCGGTTAGAGGATTTGGCTCAGGAATTCCTGCGTGCGCGGGTCCTGCGCGTTGTCAAAGAACGTCGCGGGTGGGCCGGATTCCACGATGACGCCCCGGTCGGTGAAATAGATGCAATCGGCAATCTCGCGCGCAAAGCCCATCTCATGCGTGACGAGGATGCATGTCATGCCATCGGCGGCCAGATCCTTGATGGTCGTCAGCACTTCCTTGACCGTCTCGGGGTCGAGCGCGGCTGTCACCTCATCAAAGAGCATCACGTCGGGATTCATGGCGAGGGATCGCGCGATGGCGACACGCTGTTGCTGGCCGCCAGACAACTCGCCCGGATACGCATCCTCCTTGCCCTCCAGCCGCACCTTGGCGATGAGGGCGCGGGCGCGCTGTTCGACGTCGGCACGGTTCTGGCGCAGCACCTTGATCGGGGCCATCATCACGTTTTGCAGCACCGTCTTGTGCGGAAATAGATTGTATTGCTGAAAGACCATCCCGACCTTCTTGCGCAATGACAGCTTGTCCAGCTTGGCATCGTTGACCTCCAGTCCCTCGACAGTGATGGAGCCGGCCTGAATGTCGTTCAGCGCGTTGATGCAGCGAATGAGGGTCGATTTGCCCGAGCCAGAGGGGCCGATGATGCAGATCACCTCGCCCTTCATGACATCGAGCGTGATGCCGCGCAGCACTTCGACCGTGCCAAAGGATTTGTGCACGTCCTTGAGCGATACGATGGGCTGATCAGGGGTCCAGGTCATGTTGGCCTCGCTCATGTGTTGACCGCGTATTTCCGCTCGAGCACGCGTGTGGCGGCGCTGATCGGATAGCAGTAGATGAAGAACCAGCTGAGGATGTAAAGATACATCGGGATCAGCATGTCGATGCGCCCTTCGGCGCTGAGGGCGGCGCGCGTCAGGGCCATCACGTCATTCACGCCGATGATCGACACCAGCGGTGTTGCCATCGTGAGGACGGCGTAAAGGTTCATCCAGGATGGCAGCACGCGCTTGACGGTCTGGGGCAGGATCACGTTCGTCATGATCTGGCGGCGCGTAAATCCAAGGGTCTCGGCCGATTCCCATTGCCCCGTCGGGATGGAGAGGATCGCACCGCGCACATACTCGGACATATACGCCATCACGGGCAGCGACAGGCCGATGGTCGCCTTGATCCAGCCTGGAAAGGGAATTTCCGTTCCGAACATCTCGATCTGGAACGGGATCAGCAGGATGCAATAGAACAGCAGCACCAGCCATGGAGAGTTGCGAAAGAACTGCGTGACGAGCCATGCGACAGCCCGGATCGGACGAATGGGCGAGACCTGAAGGACACCCAGAATGACCCCCAGGATCGTGCCGATTGCCATCGACATGATCGAGATCAGCACGTTGAAGCCAAACCCCTTGCCAAGCGTCGGCGTCCATTCCAGAAGCACGGCAATGATGCTGCGCTTTTCTGGCGTTGCATCCTGGGCAAAGGCGGGCGCGATCAGAACGGCGGCGAATGCCAGCATGAGCGCGGTAAAGGTCCACAAGTTGAACATGCGGTCAGCCAGCGGCAACGCCTCGGCCCGGATGCGCATGGGGTGCAGGACGGCCATGTGGCCGCGAACGTGGGGTTTTTGCTGCATTCTCATTCACCATACCCCGGAATGCGCATGGCCTTTTCCCAGCGGTGCAGAACCCAGACTAGGACCGCGACAAGGCCCACGTAAGAGACGAGAAGAACGTTCATCATCTCGCGCACATTGAGGTCTTCGGACCAGATCTGGGCCGAGACATACAAAAGCTCGGGCACCGCGATGGCATAGGCAAGCGTGGTCGTCTTGACCAGATTGACAAGGTTCGTGCCCAGCGCAGGCAATGATATACGGATGGCCAGCGGCAGCACGATATCGCGATAGATTTGCAGGCGGGTATATCCCAGCGCCTCGGCAGCCTCGACGGTGGAGCGCGGCACAGCCTCGACGCCCGAGCGGAAAATCTCGACATTCAGCGCGCCCGCAAAGAGCGACAGTGCAATCACCGCCCAGCCAAAATTGCTGACCAGAGGCTGCGGCAGGCCATTCTCGCCGGTGATGCGCAAGACGGTGCCGATGGCGAAATAAAAGAAGTAAAGCTGCACCAGCGGCGGCGTATTGCGGAAAAACGCCACGAAGGCGCCGACGAGAACGCGCACCGCGCGCGTTGGTGCGCCTTGTGCTGCGGCCCCCAGAACGCCGACGATCAGCGAAAAGAAGATCGACAGCACCGAAAGCTGGATCGTGGTGACCAGCCCCGCCAGATAGCGATTGCGGTTATAAGCATCGCTCACGACCACGAGGTCGAAAAACCAGTCAGGCCGCAGCCAGTCTATCAGGGTATTGGCAAATTCCATGCGGGGGGTGCGGCCTTCATGAGCTTGGTCGGTTCGACCCGGCGCATGGTGGAGCGCCGGGCCGGGGATCGGCTTATTGCAGCTTGTCGTGCTGCTCTTGCAGGAAGGGGCTGGACGCGATGCCATTGGCCTCGTTCCGCTCGATCAGATAGCCCGTCTTGTGCCAGTCGGTCACGATCTCGGACATCTTTTCGCCATAGGGGCCGTCGAGTTCGTCAAGCGGGACGGCAATCGCCCAGGCCTGTGGATCTTCGGTCTCGAACGGCATCTCGTAATCGGCCCACTGATCGTCCGAGGCCAGCTGAGATTCAATCCATGTGTTGTCATAGAGAAAGGCAACGCAGCTGCCGTTTTGCAGGGCTGATGTCACCTCGGGGATACCCGCGAAAGACACCAGATTGGGCCCGTAAAGCTCGGTCACGCGGCGGTTGTAGTAGCTGCCCTGCAAGGCGCATACATCCTTGCCGCGCAGATCCTCCCATGTGTCCAGTTCGGCGGCCTTGGGGGCGATGACATTGGTTCCGCCCGCGTAATAGGCAGGCTCGATCATACCCACGACTTCGCGGCGTTTCTCGTTGTCGCCCATGGTCGCGATGATCAGGTCGATGCGGCCCTGCTGGAGAAACTCCATACGGTTGGACGCGACGACGGGCACCAGCTCGACTTCGACGCCAAGGCGCTCCGCGACGTCGCGGGCCAGGTCAATCTCGAGGCCGGTCAATTCACCATCCGAGGTCAGATAGCCCCAGGGTTTGTAGTCCTGCTTGACGCCGACAACGATCTTGCCGGCATCTGCGATGTCCTGCAATTTGTCGGCCATTGCGCCGGTGCCGATGACGGCGGCGATGGCACCCGTCATTGCGGCCTTGATGAACGCGTTCATTTACGTCTCCTCTGTTGTTTCTATCCGGCGCGGCTGCGCCGGTTTTCATTTTGATGCGGCTTTGACAGCCGCGAAGCAAGTCAGAAATAAATATCAGATGAAATATTTCTGGCAAGAAAATATCATTTGCACCAAACTTGATGAACAACAGGAAAATGGACGGCGCAGGTCATGAACCCAACCAGCACGACAATCGTCGAAAAGCTGACGCAAGCCTTGCCCGATCTGCCGCGCAAGCTGGCCGTGGCTGCGCGATATGCACTGGATAACCCCCATCGCATCGCGCTGGAGTCGATGCGCGCCAGTGCGCAGGCTTGCGGCGTATCCGGCCCCACCCTCTTGCGTCTGGCCCGGCATATGGGCTTCACGGGCTACGCCGGATTCAGAAAAGAGTTCCAGCATATGCTTCTGGGGCAGGGTTTTGCGCCGCGCGTCCAGACGCTGCGAAGCCATTTCAAAGGCGCGCGGCAGGCCGACCTGACTCGCGACCTCGCCGAGGCCGCCACGCGTAACATTGCCCAGACGGCCGCACAGCTTGACCCCGGCGCGATCGCGGCGTTCGTCAAGTCCACCAGGCGCGGCGGGCGAACCTTCGTGATCGGCGCCGGGTCGATGTATTGGCTTGCCGGTTTGATGGAGGCATCGGGCCGTATCGCGCTGTCGGATATGGTATCGCTGACCGGTGGCACCGTGGCCGCAGCAGAACGGATCTCGACGATACGCGCGCGCGACACGCTTCTGGTGCTGGGCGTGTCCCCCTATGCCGTGCAGACAATCGATGCCATGCACTACGCGCGTCAGGCGGGGGCCGATGTGTTTGCGATCACCGACAAGCCAAGCTCCCCCTTGGCTCCGCTTGCCCACAGGGTATTCCTGGCACCGACGGAGAGCCCGCATTATTATCCATCGACCATCGCCGTGCAGCTGGTCATCGAGACCCTGCTGGCGGCCTGCGTCGCCACCAGCGGCGATGCCACCCGCGATCGGCTGAAACAGATAGATGAGATCCGGCGCGCCAGCGGCGCCTATATGGACTGAGACCGCGTTGCTTCTGGGCACACCATTCCGGCCCGAAACGCCCGGCGCCCCGTCCTTGATGCTGTTGTCCGAAGCGCCCCAAGGCATCAATCATCCACCTTTCTCAATGCGATATGGTCACGCGAGCCGGGGACGCGCCGGCACACTCACCGATTTCAACCCTTCGGCGAAAGTGATGTCACCAGAAGAGCGCCCCTGCCCGGTGTCAGCCCCGCAGCTTGGCGCCCTTGGGATCGAACGGCGGCTCGCCCAGTATGACCGCCTTGTGCGGGCGGCCCAGCACCATGACCTCGACGGCGTCCCCCGGCTTGGCGCCTTTGACGTAGCCCAGCGCGAGGCTCATTCCGACGGAGTAGCCATATGCGCCCGACGTCACGCGCCCGATGCCTGTCCCATCCCTGAAAATCGGCTCGCCCCCGGTCGCGTCGGCGTTCGATGCGGCTGTGTCTGCCTCGTCCAGATGCAACAGCACCAGCGCCTCGCGCGCGTCCTTTTGCATCACGGCTGTCACCGCGTCCTTGTGCAGGAAATCCTTGTCCATCTTGACCAGCGGGGCCAATCCTACCTCTTGCGGCCAGTATTCGGGACTGTATTCGCGGCTCCAACTGCCATAGCCCTTTTCGATCCGGAGGCTCATCAGCGCGCGGCTGCCGACGGGGCCGGCGCCGCACGCGCGGCCCGCCTCCAGAAGCGCGGTATAGAGCTGCACCTGATCTTCGACCGCGCAGTGCAATTCCCAGCCCAGATCGCCGGTAAAGCTGACACGCAGCGCAAGGCAGTCGACTCCGCCCAATTCGATCCGCTGGGACCGCATGAAGGGAAAATCCGCCGTGGCGAGCGATGCATTTGTCAGCCGCTGCAATATCTCGCGCGATTTGGGGCCCGCGACGTTGAAGCCGCACATGGCCTCTGTCCTGCTCTCGAAAACCGTTCCCTCGGGCAGCGGCACCATGTTGAAAAAGCGCGCGTGATAGCGCTCGGCCATGCCCGATCCGATGACATGGAATTCCTCCGCCCCGGTGCGCGTCACGGTAAAATCGCCCGCGATGCCCCCACGGACCGAGATCAGCGGGGTGAGGCAGGAGCGGCCCACCTCGCGCGGAATCCGGTTGGCGAAAACGGCGTTCAGCCAATCTTCGGCCCCTGCCCCCGCACAGCGATATTTGGCGAAGTTCGAGATGTCGATGATGCCCGCCGCCTCGCGCAGCATACGGCATTCGGCGCCCACGGGCGCCCACCAGTTCTGGCGGGTAAACCCCTTGGTGTCCTCCACGCCCGGTTGGTCCGCGAACCACAGCGGGTGCTCCCATCCGTAGTTGAGGCCGAAAACCGCGCCCATGTCCTTTTGCATCTCATAGGCGGGGCGGACGCGGCAGGGGCGGCCTGCCGCGCGCTCCTCGTTCGGGAAGTGGATGGCAAAGCGGTTGGCATATTGGTCGCGCACTTTTGCCTTGGTAAAGGCCTTGTCCGCCCAGTCACCGAAACGGGCCATGTCCCACGCGAACATGTCATAGCGCATCTCGCCTTCCACGATCCAATCGGCGACCATCAGGCCCATGCCTGCGGACTGGCTGAAGCCGGGGATAATGCCGTTGCAGCAAAAATAGCCCTTTTTCTCGGGCACCGGCCCGAGGATGACGTTCGCATCCGGGGTCCAGATCATTGGGCCGTTGATGACCCGCTTGATCCCCGCCTCGCCCACGGCGGGCACGCGGTCAATCGCGCGCATCATGTTGTCTTCGATGCGGTCCAGATCATCGGCAAAGAGCTCGTGCGCGAAATCCAGCGGCGTGCCTTCTTCGGCCCAGAAACGCACGTCTTTTTCATAGGCCCCGATCAGCAGGCCCTTCCCCTCCTGGCGCAGGTAATATTCACCGTCGCGGTCCGCGACAGACGGCAAGCGCCGGTCCATCGCAGCAATCTCGGCAATGGTTTCGGTCACGAAATACTGGTGCTCGGTCGGTTGAAGCGGCAACGTGATACCGGCCAGCGCCGCAACCTCGCGGCCCCAGAGGCCCGCCGCGTTGATGATCCAAGGCGTATGGATGTTGCCCTTGGGCGTCTCGACGGTCCATGTGCCATCGGGGTTGTGGACAGTCGCCATGACGGGCGTGAACCGATGGATTTCGGCCCCTGCGGCGCGCGCGCCCGCAGCATAGGCCGCCGTGACGCCCGAGGGGTCGACATTGCCTCCATCGGGCTCCCACATGATGCAGCGGATCCCGTCGAAATTGACGAGCGGATGCAGCTCTTCGGCGCGGGCGCGGTCAATCTCGCTGAAGTTCATGCCATAAAGCTTGGCCTTGGCCGCCTGCAAGCGCAGCTGATGCTCCCGCGCTTCGGTCTGGGCCAGATAGAGGCTGCCGGGCTGAAACACGCCGCAGCTCTGGCCAGTGTCGGCCTCGAGCCGGTTGTAGAGCGTCATGGTGTAATGTTGCAGGCGGCTGATGTTGGCGCTGTCGTGCAGACCATGGATGTTGGCCGCCGCATGCCAGGTCGAACCGCTCGTCAGCTCGTCGCGCTCCAGCAGGACGACATCCGTCCAGCCCAGTTTTGTCAGGTGGTAGAGGATCGAGCATCCGATGACCCCCCCGCCGATCACGACGGCCTGTGCATGGTTCTTCATCTGTGCGCTCTCCTGGATCCGATTCTGCGCCAACTTGGCGTCAGAGCGTGCTGCAAACTTGCCATATCGCGACACATTTCGTCGATATTCTCCCAATAGAGTGCGCCCCTGTCCCGCCCATCCGGCGCTGGGCGCAAGGATCATCCGCTGCACCCGCCCTACGCCCTACCATTACCAAGCATCGTCGACTGCGGCCGCCAACATCCGGTGACATCAGCCCAAAAGAGCATTTGCGCCTTGCATGCCCGGACCGCTGCTTGATTGAACCATCTTGGATATGACGATAAGCAAACGGTCAAATTTACAACGATACGGAGATGTCAGCGCATGCTGCGATATGTAACGAGCTTTCTCATTTCCCTGTTCATCACGCTGGGCGCCGCATCAGCGCAAGACAATGCGCCAGAGCAAGCGAGTGCAGTTGAACAGCTGTCCGGCGTCGATCTGCTCCTTGAGGTGATCGAGGATGACGCCGCGCGCGCGGAGTTGATTGAACGGTTGCGCGCGGCAGAGCAAGAGACTGCCGATACCGCGGAGGAAGCCATCGTCGAAACGCTGGCACCGGGGGACGTGCCGCCCGCCGATCTGTCATTCGGTCGCCGGGTCGCACTGATCACCCAGGAAGCCGCAGAGGGTCTGGCGGACTGGAGTGCCAGCCTATGGGCCCAGGTGAAGCGCGCACCGAATGTTCTGGACGGTCTCAGCGGCGGCGAGACAGCCGTGCTTATGGATGCGCTGGCCGATCTGGCCGTGGTTATCGCCAGCACCTTCATCGTTTTCATTCTGCTGCGTCGCTTCGGCAAGAGGATCTACGCCCGATTGAGCGCCTCGGCCTATGAGAGCGGTATGGTGCGGACGTTCACACTGTTCGGCCTGTCGGCCATGATCGACGCGCTGATCGTCATTCTGGCTTGGGCTGCCGGCTATGCGATTGCAATCTGGGGGCTTGGCGATACGGGGCAAATCGGGATCAGGCAAACGCTATACCTCAACGCATTCCTGCTGGTCGAAATGGCCAAGGTGGCAGTCAGATTGCTTTTGTCGCCATCGGCACCGTCCCTGCGGCCTTTGAATATCGGGGATCGGGCAGCGGCCTACCTGTCGCTGCGCATCAACATCATCGTGGGCGTCGTGGGATATGGCCAGCTGCTGATCGTGCCGCTGATCAACAGCAATGTCTCCTATGACGCGGGCCGGGCCGTTTCGTCGCTGATCGCCTTCGCTGTTCTTGGGTTCGCCATCTGGCTGGTTCTGGGCAACCGCAAAACCGTCAGTGACTGGCTTGTGGAAGATCGATATGTCCAGGTCGCGGAGGCGCAGCCGGTCGAGACATTGGCCGCCTCAGGGCCAGGCTCCAGCGACAGCTACGCAATTGATACGGCGCCCCTCCAGCGCTCTCGCGCGGCCTCGGCGGGGGCCGTGCTTGCGCGGCACTGGCACTGGCCCGTTATGGTCTATCTGCTGGTGATGTTCGTCATCGTCATGCTGCGGCCCGGCGATGCGGTGTTCCAGACGTTCCTTGCATCCGGGCAAGTGCTGGCGATCGGTCTGCTTGGTTTCATGGTTGCAGGCTTCATCAGCCGCCTGATGGTGCGCGGTGTGATGCTGCCCTCCGGGCTGTCCCAGCGCGTGCCGTTGTTGCAGGTGAGGTTGAACGCCTTTGTGCCCAAGATGCTCTTTGTGCTGCGGAGTGTAATCTTTGCGCTGGTCGTGCTGCTGGCACTGAATGCGGTCGGCATGATTGATCTGCGCGGCTGGATGGTAAGCCAGTTCGGTCTCAGGTTGACCGGAACGATCATCTCGGTGTCTCTTGTGCTGCTGGTGGCCTTTGCCATCTGGCTGGCCCTGACGTCTTGGGTGGATTACCGGCTCAACCCCGAATTCGGCAGCGTGGCCACGGCCCGCGAGCAGACGCTGATGACGCTGCTGCGCAATGCCGCGACGATCGCGCTGGTCATCATCACCATGATGTTCGTTCTGGCCGAGATCGGATTGGATATCGGGCCGCTTCTGGCCTCTGCCGGTGTGCTGGGCCTCGCCATCGGTTTTGGCGCGCAGAAAATGGTGCAGGACATCATCACGGGCATTTTCATCCAGTTCGAGAACGCGATGAACGTGGGCGATGTCGTGACGGTCGGCGGTACGACCGGGACAGTCGAAAGGTTGACAATTCGCTCTGTCAGCCTGCGCGACGTCCAGGGCGTCTATCACATCATTCCCTTCTCTTCGGTCGACATGGTGTCGAATTACGTCAAGGATTACGGGTATTTCGTGTGCGACATGGGGGTCGCCTACCGCGAGAATGTGGACGAGGTAAAACAAGCGATGCTCGACGCCTTCGCCCAACTCAAGGGTGATCCGGCGCAGGCGGACGGCATCCTGGACGATCTGGAGTGGTTCGGTGTGAACAGCTTTGGCGACAGCGCCGTGATGCTGCGCGCGCGCATCAAATGCGTGCCGGGCCGGCAATGGGGGATCGGGCGGGCCTATAACGGCGTGCTCAAGGAGGTCTTTGACGATCGCGGCATCGAAATTCCGTTCCCGCATCAGACCATCTATTTCGGCGAGTCCAAGGACGGCAAGACCCAGAGCATCAAGGTGGACGTCGACGACCAGGACAAGGGCGCAGCTCCGGCCTAAGGGAGCTGGCATCCGATGGGCGGGGGCCTCGGGGGACATCACTTCCCCCGAGGCCCCCGCCACTTCGCGACACGGTCAAAGACATCTGGACGGGCCGCACCCGCCATGCGGCCCATGTCCATGCGCGCGCCGCGATGACCCTAGTAAGGCGTCACCACGTTCACTGACGACGCCCGAAACTTCACTGGCAGAAGGCCACTCGCGCGCAGGGTGCGACTGCCTGCCCCGTTAGCNGTTCACTGACGACGCCCGAAACTTCACTGGCAGAAGGCCACTCGCGCGCAGGGTGCGACTGCCTGCCCCGTTAGCCAATGTGCAAAGGCCTCGGCGGCAAAGGCGGGACAGACACGCCCAAGTCCGTGGCGTTTTCTGCGCCAATCGCCTGTTGCCAAGCCAGAAGCATGTGCGTATGTCCAAATTGTTATGATATTACATAACGAATCAGAAGTCGAACGACGCAGAAAGGATCACTTCAGTGCAACGCGCTTTCCTCACCACGACAGGTGCCATCACCATCCATCTCATGCTGGGCCTTGCGGTGCCGGCGCTTGCCGAGTTCGGCAGCCATGACCATGACCATGATCACGACCACTCGCACGACCATTCGCAGAATCCCGCATCAACAGATATCTACAACGGTTACTTTGACGACGACCAGATCGAGGACCGCAGCCTTTCGGACTGGGCAGGCGATTGGCAGTCTGTCTATCCCCTTCTGAAGGACGGCACTCTTGATGCGGTGATGCAGCACAAGGCCGAGCACGGCGCCAAGTCTGCCGAAGAATACACCCAGTATTACGAGATCGGCTACGCAACCGACGTGGACCGGATTACGATTGACGGCTCCACTGTAACCTTCTTCCGCGAGGGAGAGCCGGTTCAGGGTGAGTATATGTCCGACGGCTACGAGGTGCTGACGTATGAGGCCGGCAATCGCGGCGTGCGCTTCATCTTCGAGAAGGCGTCCGGTGACGCCGAAGCGCCGGGCTTCATCCAGTTCAGCGATCACCGCATCGCGCCCGCGGAGTCAGATCATTACCACCTCTACTGGGGCGATGACCGGGCCGAACTGCTGAGCGAAGTCACCAATTGGCCGACCTACTACCCGTCGCAACTGAGCGCCGACAATGTCGCCCAGGAGATGATGGCGCATTGACCCGGCGATCCGGTCACGCCGGGATCCGGCGTGACCATCCCTTCGCCCACCCCCATCAAACCAAGACACGGAGCCCCCATGACACAGAACGACACCCGCCTTCCGGTAACCGTGATTTCCGGATTTCTCGGCGCAGGCAAGACCACACTTCTCAATGCGGTTCTGAACAATCGTGACGGCCTGCGCGTCGCGGTCATCGTCAACGACATGTCCGAGGTAAACATCGACGCCGACCTGATCCGCGATGGCGGCGCCGCGCTCAGTCAGACCGAAGAGACGCTGGTCGAGATGACGAACGGGTGCATTTGCTGCACCCTGCGCGACGACCTTCTGGCCGAGGTTCGACGCCTCGCTCAGGCCGCGCGCTTTGATTACCTGTTGATCGAGTCGACGGGCGTGTCCGAGCCGCTGCCCGTGGCCACCACGTTCGAGTTCCGCGATGCCGAGGGGCAGAGCCTGTCGGATGTGGCGCGGCTCGATACGATGGTCACGGTTGTCGATGCCGTGAATCTGCTGGCCGATTACTCCAGCCACGATCTGCTGCGCGACCGGGGTGAGAGTCTTGGCGCCGAGGATGAGCGCACCCTCGTGGACTTGCTGGTGGATCAGATCGAATTCGCGGACATCGTGGTGCTGAACAAGATCACCGCCGCAGGCGAGGACGCGCGTCAGGCCGCCCGCCTCGTGATTTCCGCGCTCAATCCGGACGCCCACATCATCGAGGCCGATTTCGGGCGCGTCCCGCCAAACGAGATCCTCGGCACCGGGCGCTTTGATTTCGCCACCGCCCACGATCATCCGCTCTGGGCCAAGGAACTCTACGGCTTCGCCGACCACGTGCCGGAAACCGAAGAATACGGCATCTCGTCCTTTGTCTATCGCGCGCGGCGGCCCTTCCATCCAGAGCGGGTGCACAGCGTGCTGAACGGGCCGCTTGCGGGCGTGATCCGCGCCAAGGGTCATTTCTGGATCGCCACGCGGCCAGATTGGCTTGCCGAATTCTCGTTGGCCGGAGCGGTCAGCAGCGTCGCGCCGATGGGAGGCTGGTGGGCAAGCGTTCCAAAGGAGAGGCACCCGGATCACCCGCAGGCGCGCGAATACCTCGAGCGGCACTGGCAGGAACCGTGGGGCGATCGCCGTCAGGAGTTGGTCTTTATCGGCGCCGCGATGGACCAAGCGGGCATAACCGCAGCGCTCGACGCTGCCCTTGTGGAGGACGGCAGCTTTCTGCCCGAGGCGTGGGACGGGCTTCCCGACCCCTTCCCGCAGTGGCGCAGTGCACCCGAGGCGGCATGAGGCAGGGCAACACCGCATCCGGTCTGCCCCGGCGGCGGCGCGCAGAAGATCCGATGGCCTCCTACGACAGGTTGCCGCCAGCTCTCAGGCACTGGCTGGCACAGGCTGCGCTGCCATGGTCCCCGCGCTCGGCATTGGCTCTTTGGCGCCGCCTTGCGGCACAGGTCGGCAAGGATCCAGCCGCGATCCTTGGGCGCTTGTCCGAGATCGAGGCGCGCATGTTGTCTCGCGACCGATATGCGATCAGCGCCAAGACCCGTGCACCATAGCACTTGAGAGCGCGGCAGGCAGGCCCTGCCGCGCTTTGCGCAAGTGCCTCAGACCGTCACGGACCAATCGGCCATCTGCGGCAAAAGCGCATCCAGGATCGCCTGAAAGGCCGCGACGATTGCGACCGGCGTGTCATTGGCCGCAGCGGTCTGGTTGCGAAACACGGCCGTCTTGATGACGCTTTGGTCCCTGTCGCGCAGCAACGTCAAGCTGAGGTCGATCTTGGCGATCACGGCTGCGCCAGCCACCTCCACCTGAAACGCGTCGATCCGGGTCAAGAGCGCCAGATCGGGCACCGGCCCGGCCTCATTGGGGCCGACATAGCCCATGCGCCCGGTGCCCGCGATCGAGCGCACCAGCAGCGATTGCACCAGCGCAGGCAATTCGTCGGACCAACGGGCCTCCGGCAGATAGGTGATCGAGGCAGCGCCCGGTTTGACCATGATCCGGTCACTGGCGATGGCGGCTGGCGCGTTGGGCGTTGCAATCAGCAGCGTGCCCCCCGATCTGCCACCCGAGGTCGATCCTGCGGCAGGCGACAGGTCGTAGGTGTCCAGCGGCGTCGCCGCCGCATTCAGCGAGGATAGCGCGCTGCATCCGCTGAGGCTGGCGGCGGCGCCCAGCATGGCGGCACGGCGGGTAAGGGTCAGGGTCTGCATCATGTCATCTCCGATATTCGGGAACGCGCTCATCCAGAAGGAATCGCGCCGGGTCTCGTTCAATGCGTCGCACCAGTTGTTCCAGCGATTGCACCAATACGCGCGCCTCGCTGCTAAGCCGGCCCAGCTCGTTCAGGCCATTACCGGTAAAATTGCTGATGCCCGGCGCGGCGTCGCTGATGGTCGTCTGCACCTGTGCGACGACGGCATCGGCCCGGGAAATCAGCGCGCGCAAGTCTTCGGACAGTTCGGGCAAGTCGCCTGATATCTGCTCCGCCGCGCCGCCGATCTGGTCGGTGGCAGTGCGGATGTCGGACAGCACCGGACCCAGGTCGGTCGACATGATCTCATCGGCGCTGTTGAACGCACGTTCGGCCGAGCCAAGCGCGCGATCTGCTGCGACCAGTGAGCCGTCGATGCTCCCCAGTGTGGCATTGGCCCGCTCGAAGAGGTCCGTGGCGGCAGTGATCGCTTCGCGCGTGTCGCTTGCCAAGGGATTGAGGCCATCGGCGAAATCGGTGAGGTCGCTTGCGGCATTGTCCACCGCAATGGAAGCCGAGGTCACGGCACTGCGAATATCCGCGACGACGACGGGCACGTCTTCGTCGATCACCACCTCGATCTTGGAAATCGCGCTTTGCGCGCTTGCCAGAACCGCGCGCGCGTCCGACACCATCAAGGTCCCATCCCCCGCAACAAGGGTGGTGACGCTGTTTGAGGCATCCGTCACGGCGCTGAACGACACGCTGGCATCGGCCAGCGTCTGCTCCAGCTCTTCCAGGCGCGCATTCAGCAACGCGGCCGTCTGGTCAAACCCTTCCAGCGTGCTTCCCGAGCGGTCCGAGATATCGGCAACCGCCTTGTTCAGAATGTCGACGGTGCCCGCGATCTGATCGACGATCCCCGGCACTTGATCCTGCATGAGGGCCTCGACCTGCGCAAAGGCCCTGCCCGCGCTGTCGATGGCTGTGCCGGTTGTGTCGATGGTCGCCTTGGCCGAGTCGAATGCGCCGGTCGCAGAGGCCAGTGTTTCATCGACATTGCCCAGCGTCGTCTCAGCCGCCGCGCCGATGCTTTCCAGACGCGTGCTGAAATCCGAGATTTGCGCCGTCGCGTCCGAGACGGTGCTGGTGATGTCCGAAAAATCCGTCAGCGCCTGTTCCAGCCCGTCCGACGCATCGCTGAGGTTCGACAGGATGTTCTGGACGTAGGCCTGATTTTCCGACCCTGCAAGCTCTTGAAATTGTTCCAGCAACTTGGTTGCCTCGGTGAGCAGGTCGGGCGCGTCCTCGACCAGCTGCTGCACCGTCGACCGCCGTGAGGGGATAATTGGGGGCGCAGCGCCCGGAGACGTCAGAGGCGGCGCATTGCCGGTCTCGTTCCTGAGCGAGATGTAAGCCACGCCCGTTACCCCCGAACTGCTCAGCTGGGCCACGGTATCCTCGCGCACGGGCGTCGACGCGTCGATTTCAATGCCGACATAGACCTTGGACGTATCGGGCTGATGTATGTGCACGTCGATCACGCGGCCCACGTTTATGCCGTTGAAGACGACGTCTCCGGAGGCATCCAGCCCCGACACATCCTCAAAAAGGATGCCGTAATAGGAATACTGCCGGTCCAGTTGTACGCTTGAGATCCAGACGGCAAACGCAAGGCTGGCAATGATCCCGGCAAGGGTAAAGGCGCCGATCAGGATGTAATTCGCGCGGGTTTCCATCACTGCACCTTTTCGTTTTGATCAGTCGCCAGGGCCGCCCGGGCGCGGGGGCCGTGGAAATATTCGTGGACCCATGGGTGATCCACCTCCATCAGCTCGGCCATGGTGCCGACGGCCAGCACTTTTTTCTCGGCCAGCACAGCAATGCGATCACAGATCGCATGGAGCGAGTCCAGATCGTGCGTCACCAGAAACACCGTCAGTCCGAGCGCTCCCTGCAACTGGCGGATCAGCGTGTCGAAGGCGGCCGCCCCGATCGGGTCCAGCCCTGCCGTCGGCTCGTCCAGAAACACGATTTCAGGGTCCAGCGCGATGGCGCGGGCAAAACCGGCGCGCTTGCGCATCCCGCCGGACAATTCAGACGGGAACTTGCCCTGCGCGACCTCCTCCAGCCCGACCATGCGCACCTTGATCGCCGCCAGCGTCTCGCGGAGGTCATCGGGCAGATCCAGCTGCTCGCGCATCGGGGCCTCGACGTTCTGGCGCACCGTCAGCGACGAAAACAGCGCACCGTCCTGAAACATCACGCCCCAGCGGCGGCGAAGCTGGCGGTAATCCTCGGGCGACGTGCCCGCAACGCTCTGGCCAAAGACCTCGATGCTGCCGCCATCAGGCCTCAGCAGGCCGACGATCTGCTGAAGCAGCACGGATTTGCCCGTGCCCGATCCGCCGACAATGCCGATGATCTCGCCCCGGCGCACGTCCAGGTCCAGCCCCTCGTGCACCAGATGGGTGCCAAAGCCCTTGGTCAGCCCACGCACCTTTATGATCGGCTCTGCATCGCTCATCATATTCCTATCAGTGCAAAAACGACCGAGAAGATGGCATCCGCCACGATCACCATAAAGATCGACAACACAACCGATGTCGAGGTCAGACGCCCCAGCGACTCTGCGTTGCCGCCCACCTTCAGCCCCTCATAGCAGCCGATGATGCCGATGATGATGGCAAAGAAGGGCGCCTTGATCATGCCGACGAGGAAATGCCAGACATCCGTGTTGCTCACCAGTCGCGCCTGAAAGACGGCAGGCGACACGCCCAGTTCGATCCAGGACATGATGGCACCGCCCACAAGGCCCGATATGTTCGAGATCAATCCAAGGACAGGCAGCATCAGCACCAGCGCCAGAACCCGCGGCACCACCAGAATGTCGATTGGATCAAGGCCGAGGGTGCGCATTGCATCGACCTCCTCTCGCATCTTCATCGAGCCGATCGCGGCAGTATAAGCCGACCCCGAGCGGCCCGCGACGATGATGGATGTCAGCAAGATCCCCAGTTCGCGCAGCACCGAGATGGCAATCAGATCCACTACAAAGACTTCGGCCCCGAACTGGCGCAGCTGGACCGACCCCTGAAAGGCTAGCACCACGCCGATCAGAAACGACATCAGCGCCACGATGGGGATCGCGTTCCAGCCCACCTCCTGCATGTGATGCACCAACGAGGTCAGGCGCAGGCGGCGCGGATGGATCACCATATTGCCCAGCGCCGCGATGACCTGCCCCAGAAAGCCGGTCAATTCCACGGCCACTCCTCCGCTGGCGGCGGTCTTGCGGCCCAGCGCTTCTATGCGGTCCACAAGCGTGGTGCGTTTGGCCTGCGCATCCTGGCCTTGCGGCATGTTGCGGCGAACGACCTCGATCAACTGCGCCTGCATCTCGTCGGCGCCAGTGATCGCCACCTCGGCATCCTCACGGGCCATCTCGCCTTGCATCTTGATGATGTACCACGCGCCGGCGGTGTCCATGTGGCTGACCTCGGCGATGTCGATCGCCGTTGCACCCTCTGCCGTCTGCTCGAGCATGGCGATGTTGTCGATCAGCAGGCGCCCCGACAGCACCAGTATGCCGTCCACCACCTCGGCAGAGGGCGGCGGCGCCGGCAGCGTGCTGGCGCGAGGATCCGGCGCCGTTGTCTCACTGTGCTCAACCATGGCGCCTTCTATCCCGTAAAGATCGGATTGCGGTGATCGTTGCGCCGCGCGGGCACATGGGCACTCGCCACCAGATGCCGCCTCACCGCCTCAAAAGCTTCGTTCTGTAAAGACTTACGAAAATTATCGCCGCCAATCCAGCACTTCAATACGCGCCATTGCGCGCCCTCATTGTGTTCACCAACGCGCGCGGCACATATCCGTTGCTACGAAGGGGGCGCACACCTGCTCAAGCTCAAGGCACGCAGCCTGACCAGCAGGGTGCCCATCGCGCGGGCGCCGAGGGCCGGGCATGTCATGCGCGCGTCTCCCCTGCCCATTCGGTGAAAAGGCAGGGAAGCTCAGCAATCGCCTCAGGCCCTGAGGCGCCGCGCCGCGTCAGATTTCGAGCACGGTCGAGCCTGTCGTCTCGCGCGCCTCCAGCGATACATGCGCCTTGGCCACATCGCTGAGGGCAAAACGCTGCCCGATGTTGATCTTGACGTCCCCTGACAACACCTTGTCGGCCAGATGGCGCGCCATGTCCTGGCAGGTCTCGTGATCGGCCACATGGGTGAAAAGCGTCGGGCGCGTGATCTTGAGCGAGCCCTTCTTGCCCAGCAGAGCCACCTCGAAGGGCGGCACCAGCCCCGAGGCGGCACCAAACGAGATCATCATGCCAAGCGGCCTCAGCGACGAGAGCGAGCCGTCGAACGTGTCCTTGCCGACCGCGTCCATGACCACATCGACGCCCTTGCCATCCGTCAGGTCGCGCACCTTCTGCACCCAATCGCCGGAGCGGTAATTGATGCAATGCGCCGCACCATGATCCAGCGCTAGCTGGCATTTCTCGTCCGTGCCGGCCGTGCCGATCAACGTGATCCCCTCCGAGCGCGCCCACTGGCACGCGATCAGGCCCACGCCCCCCGCCGCCGCATGGAACAGAACCGTATCGCCGGATTGCAGCGGCGTTGTGCGGTGAAAGAGGTATTCGACCGTCATGCCCTTCAGCATCATCGCGGCCCCTTCCTCGAACGAGATGCCCTCCGGCAAGGGGCAGACCTGCGCGGCGGGCATCACGCGCGCCTCGGCATAGGCGCCCGGCGGGTTCGACGCATAGGCGGCGCGGTCGCCGACCTTCAGATGGGTCACCCACTCGCCCACGGCCTCGATCACGCCCGCGGCCTCCATGCCCATCGCATGCGGCAGCGTCATCGGATACGCGCCGGAGCGCTGGTAGACATCGATGAAGTTGAGACCAACGGCCTTGTGCGCGATGCGCACCTCGCCCTCGCCCGGCGCGCCAACGTCCAGATCGACCAGTTTGAACTTCTCGGGTCCGCCGTGCTCTTCGATGATTGCTGTCAGTGCCATGTTCTTTTCCTCCGGTTATTCGGAGCGAACATGACGGCAATTGCACCGGGATGTCCATGGTCGAGGCGCAAACGGAGACGCAGTCAGACCTTTGCGCAATCAGGCCCGCTCGCAGCGCACCAATGCACCGTTGAGCCTGCGCAACTCCTGCCGGTTTTCGCGGCAGCTTTGCTGCACCATCGCGCAGCGCGGCGCAAAGAGGCATCCCTCCGTGACGGCAAAGGGATCGGCCGCAGCCGCGCCCAGCCCCAGCGTGGGCAGGCCAAAACCCGGTTCGGGCCGCAGCGTCGCGGCCAGAAGCGCGCGGCTGTAGGGATGCTGCGCAAGGCGGAAGAGCGCGCCGGTCTCGGCCTCCTCAACCTTCTGGCCCAGATACATCACGGCCACCCGGTCGGCCAGATGCTCGACCACGGCGAGGTTGTGACTGACAAAGACCATGGTCAGGCCCAGCTCGGCCTTCAGTTCCAGCAGCAGGTTGATGATCTGCGCCTGCACCGACACATCGAGCGCCGATGTCGGCTCGTCGCAGATCAGAACACGCGGCTTGAGGATCAGCGCGCGCGCAATCGCAACACGCTGTCGCTGGCCACCCGACAGCTCGGCCGGATAGGCATCCGCAAGGCGCGCGGGCAGACCGACAAGGTTCAGCATGCGCGTCACCTCGGGCCCGACATCGCTGCCAGAGAGACGCCCGTGCAGACGCAAGGGCTGCGCGATGAGGGCGGAGATACGCTTGACCGGGTTGAGTGATGCGTTCGGATCCTGAAAGATCGGCTGGATCAAGCGCACACGCTCGCGCACGGGCATGGAGCCGATGGGCTGGCCGTCGATCTCGATCGTGCCGGAATCGGGCTTCATCAGGCCGAGCATGATGCTGACCGCCGTGCTCTTGCCACAACCGCTTTCACCGACAAGGCCCAGCGTCTCACCCTCGGCCACGTCAAGCGACAGATCGTTCACGGCCACCAATTCCTGCGGCGGGGCCAGAAGGCGGCGACGCAAGCGGAATGTCTTGCGGATGTTGCTCAGGCGGATCATCGGCGCGCTCATGTCTTGGCCTTTGCTTGGGATGTCTGGCCGTCGGCCTGAACGGCCTTGTAGCATTCGACGAATCCTGCGGGCGGGCGCGCAAGGCGCGGCACCGGATCGGCCGCGCATTCGGGGCCAGCCAGCGCGCAGCGGTCGCGAAAGGCACATCCCCTAAGAGTGCCGATCAGGCCCGGCACACGGCCCGGAATGGCAGGCAGGGGCGTGCCGCGCTCTGTCTTGCCCGGCACCGGAATGGCCCTGAGCAGCCCTTGGGTATAGGGGTGCCCCGGCGCCGCAAAAAGATCGCGCGCCGGGGCAAGCTCGGCAATGCGCCCGGCATACATGACTGCCACATCCGTCGCGATGGCGGCGACCACCCCCAGATCATGCGTGATCAGCATCAGCGACAGCCCCAGATCCGACTGCAACTCGGCCAGCACGGCAAGGATCTGCGCCTGAATCGTGACATCCAGCGCCGTCGTCGGCTCGTCCGCGATCAACAGGCGCGGGCGGCCCATAAGGGCCGAGGCGATCATGATGCGCTGGCGCTGACCGCCCGAAAAGGTGTGCGGATATTGCGTCAGCCGCGCGGTGGGGTTCGAGATGCCGACACGCTCCAGCATTTCGGCGGCGCGCTTGTCGGCGTCACTGCGGCTCAGCCGCTCGGTGCGCATGACGCCCTCGGTCAGTTGCCGCCCGACCGTCAGCGTCGGATTGAGCGAACTGGTCGGATCCTGAAAGATCATCGCCACCTCGCGCCCGCGCATCTGCGGCAGCCGCGCGCGGCCCTTGCCGGTGAGGTCATGGCCCACCATCTCGAACCGGTCGGCGGTAACCTTTGCATAGCGCGGTAAAAGGCCCATGATCGCCATCGCGGTCAGCGATTTGCCGCAACCGGACTCGCCCACGAGGCACAGCGTATCGCCGCGCCCGATCTGCAGGTCGATCCCGCGCACCGCGTTGAGCATGCCGCGATCCGTGGGCAGGGACACCCGCAGGTTCTGGATATCTAGCAGAAGATCACTCATCGCCTTGCCGGCCCCGTCACATCGCGCATGCCATCGCCAAAGAGGTTAACCGCCAACACCAATATGCACAGGGCCGTGCCCGGCATCGCAATCAGCCACGGATCAAAGAGGATATTGTCCCGCCCCTCCGAGATCATCAGCCCCCAGGAAGGCGTGGGCGGGCGCACGCCCAGCCCGAGGAACGACAGCGCCGCCTCCAGCAAGATCACATTGGCGACCTCCAGCGTGACGACGACGAGGATCGTGCTTTGCATGTTCGGTAGGATCTCGAGAAAGAGGATGCGCGCGCGGCTGGCGCCGATGGCGCGCAGGCCCATGATGAATTCGCGGTGCCTGAGGCTTTGCGCCGCCGCGCGCGAGACGACGGCGAACCTGTCCCACAGCAGCAGGCCCAGCACCGTAATCAATGTCCAGAGCGACGCGCCCCCCAGTGCGACAGCCGCCAGCGCGACCAGAACGATGGGCAGCGACAGGCGTGTCGTGATCGCAAAGCTGATGACCATATCGACCCAACCGCCGAAATATCCCGCCAAGAGGCCCAACGTCACGCCGATCACCCCTGAGACGAGGATGACGCCCACCCCCACGCCCAGCGATACGCGCGCGCCAAAGATCATGCGCGACAGGTAATCGCGGCCCAGATGGTCGGTGCCCAGCAGATGCTCGGGCACCGCGCGGTCATGCCAGAAGGGCGGCAACAGGCGGCGCGACAGATCTTGCGCGATCGGATCATGCGGCGCGATCAGCGGCGCAAAGATGGCGACAAAGACGATGATGGCAAGGATGCCACCGCCGATCATCACGCCAGAATTGCGCAGCACCTTGCGCCAGACCTTCGGCGGCGGTGTTTCGGTCGGTTCCGGCGGTTCGGGTGTATCGGTCGCGGCGAGGGTCATGTCAGGCAGCTCCTCTCAGGCGGGGATCGAGCGTGGCATTCAGGATATCGGCCAGCGTGGTTAGCAGCACGTAAAGCAGCGACAGGATCAGGATGATCGCCTGCACCACAGGCATATCGCTGCGCAGAAGGGACTCCCACGCCAGCCGCCCCAGACCGTTGAGGGCAAAGACACTCTCGATCACGATCGAGCCGGATAGCAGCAGGCCCAGCTGCACCGCGGCCAGCGACACCAGCGGCAGCACGGCATTGCGCAGGGCATGGCGAAAGACGACAGTGCCGCTGGGCAGCCCCTTGGCGCGCGCAGCGCGGATGTAATCGGTGCCCAGCACGTCGATCATGCCCGAGCGCGTGATGCGCATCATCGCGGGCATGGCGTAGTAACTCAGCACGATGACCGGCAGGATATAGCCCTGCCACGTTTCGGCCCCCGAAATCGGCACCCAGCCATACCAGACGCCGAAGACCACGATGGCCATCAGCCCCAGCCAAAAGCTGGGGATCGCCTGCCCGGTCACGGCCAGCACCAGCGCCAGCCGGTCGATCCAGCCATTCGGGCGCAGCGCCGCGGCAATCCCGAGGGGCACGGCCACGACCAGCGCCAGAAGGAACGACATCACCCCAAGGTTCAGCGTGACGCCCACGCGGTTAGCGATGATCTCGGTCACCGGCACGTTGAAATAGACGCTCGTGCCCAGATCTCCGGTCAGCGCGCTGCCCACCCAGTCAAGATATTGGATTATGATGGGCCGGTCGAAGCCGTAGGCGATGCGCACCGCCTCGGCATCCTGCGCCCGCCCGCCTGCGCCCGCGATGACGATGGCCGGATCGCCTGACAGGAACATCAGCGCAAAGCTGATGGCCGACACGGTCACGCAGACGCAAAACGCGACCAGCAGCCGTTTAGAGATGTAAAGCAGCATCGCCCCTCTCCTGTCCAAGGGTCCGGGCCGCAGCGGGGCGGCCCGGATGTGTCATGAAAAGGTGCGGCTTACTTCCAGTCGGACTGCCACCACCGCGCAAATTCATCGGGATGCGGGGTGAAGTTCAGATCGTTCGAGAGGCCGTAGTTGACGTTGAAGTTGTACATCGGCATCCAATACGCCTCATCGACGATCTTGTTGACCGCGAGGCTGTAGTTTTCCGCCCGCACGTCCCGCTCGGAGGCGGTGTCGGCGATGCGCAGCCACTCGATCAGCTCGTCGTCCTGCACCAGATCGTCGTCGCCCCCGCCAAAGAAGTTCGACAGGATGAAGACCGCATCCCCGATGCCGTAGCTGCCCCAGTTGGAAAAGAACGCCGGCAACTCCTTGGACCGCCACTGGCCGATGCCCGAGGCATACTGCTGCTCGTTCAGGGTCAGCGTGATGCCGACCTGCGCCAGATCCGAGGCCACAGCCTCGGCCGTTGGGCGCGGCATGGCGGCAAAGACCATCTCCATCTCGAATCCGTCCTCGAATCCGGCCTCGGCCAAGAGGGCGCGGGCCTTTTCGGGGTCGTATTCATAGCTGGTCACATCCTGCTCGCAGCCGAATTGCGCCGGGTTGCAGGGCGTGTCCAGCACCTTGGACGCGCCCCCCGCAAACGCCTCGACGATGGCGCCGCGATTGGTGGCATGGATGATGGCCTGGCGCACGCGCTTGTCCGCAATCGGGCTTTCGCCATCCATCGAGAGGGGGGCAAAGCCGACATAGCCGATGCGCATGATAGGCGCGCTGATGATCTGCACCCGGCTTTCCAACTGCTTGGCCTGATCGGGCGGAATCCGCCAGATCCAGTCCAGATCGCCGGACATCAGCTCGGCATATTGCGTGTTCATCTCGGGCATGGTGCGCACGATGATCTTTTCGATCGAGGCGTCGCTCTTGGGGCTGCCCTCGTAATGATCTTCAAAAAGCTCCAGCTCGTAGCGGATGCCCGCCTCTTGCGAGACGAGGCGGTAGGGGCCTGTGCCGATGGGCGTGGCCGCCATCCCTTGGGATCCGTTTTCAGCAAAGAATTCATGCGGATACATCGGCAGCGCATCGGCCAGCATCTCGACAGCCCCGGCAAAGGGCTTGGACATGTTGATGCGCACCTTGTAATCGTCCAGCTTTTCCACACTTTCGATCCAGTCGACTGAGATGGAATACCGCGTGCCGTATTCAGGCGTGATCACGGTGTTCAGCGTCTCCACCACATCATCGGCGGTGAAATCTGCGCCGTTATGAAACTTGACGCCTTGGCGCAGGGTAAATTCCATCGTCAGCGTGTCGGTGAACTCCCAGCTTTCGGCCAGCGCCGGCATGATCTCGCCCGTGTCTAGGTCCTTGTAGAGCAGCCCGTCATAGATGTGCCGCGCAAGGATCAGGCCCTCACGGCCCGCGATCTTGTAGGTATCGAGCGGCTCGGGCTCGGCAGAAAAGGCGACGTTGAGCGTGTTGTTGTCCTTGCCCGCCATGGCAGGCGCGGCGGTCAGTGTCAGCGCGGCGGCAATGGCGGCGGCGCTGGCGGCAAATCGCATTGGGATCTGATATGTCATGATGTCCTCTGTTGGCTGTTCTTGGGTTCGTCTTGTGTGGCGGTTAACCGCTTCTGAGCGTGCTATTTTGCACGCTTGGTTTTTTGATCCTGCCGGGCTGCTGGCCGCACGATCTGTGCCAGTGTCTCGCCTTGGCCCAGCCGCTCCAGGATGGCGATCTCGTCGTGCTGGATCTGGCGCGCACGGGCGACATGCGCCTCGGCGTCGCGCGGGTCCATCACGATGACACCGCTTTCGTCGGCCAGCACGAGGTCGCCGGGGCGCACCGCGATGCCGCCGCAATTGATCGGCACGTTCACATCCCCCGCAATGCCGCGCGGTTTGGTCGTTACCGGCGAGCGGCCCCGGCACCAGACGCCGAATTCGCTGCCCATGATGGCCGAGCGGTCGGTGACAAAGCCGTCGATGACGGCGCCCGCGACGCCGCGTGCCTGTGCGGCGCGGCTTGTAACCGCGCCCCAGCAGGCGTGGCGCAGATCACCGCAGCGGTCGATCACGATCACCTGCCCCGGCTCTGCGCAGGAGAGCGCATCGACCAGCGCCGCGCCGTCATCCCCCGGCAACCGCACGGTCAGCGCAGGGCCAAAAATCCGCCGCTCGGGCATGAGCCCTTGGATCGAGGGCGCCATGAAACCATCGCTCAGGAAGTGGCCGAGCGTGGCCGTTTCGACATCCGACAGATCGTGAAGTGCGTCCATTTGCGGCCCCTGCCCTTGCGTCGTTCAAGCCAAATGAGACGCTGCAACGGGGTTTCAGTCAAATAGCGGGAGGCTATGATTAGCATAGCATTTCCATAGGGCCGGCGTATGATCGAACGGAACCGATGCTCCACCAAACGGACCCTGTTCCATGGACGCCAGCCTGCATACCGACCTCAACTGGAACCTCCTGCGCGTGTTCTACATCGTGGCGAGCGAGCAGAGCGTGACACGTGCGGCCAAGCGCCTTGGCCTCAGCCAACCATCGGTCAGCAACGGGCTGCGGCGGCTGGAGGATCAGCTTGGCCGCCGGTTGGTGATCCGCGATAGCCGCCATTTCGAACTGACGCCATGCGGCACCAAGATTCTTGCGGAATGCGTCCAAATCTTTGACAGCGCGAGCCGGATATCGGCCATCGTGGGCGCGGATGAGACGGGCGAGCGCGGGCTGGTGCGTTACCAGATCGTCAGCAACCTGGCCTCGCCCATGCTGGACGAGATCATGCGCCTGTTTCACCAGCGCCACCGCGCCGTCACCTTTCAGGGCGAAATCCAGAACAGCCAGATCATCGTGCGCAACATTCTGGAAAACCGCCTCAATCTGGGCATCTGCCTGCTGGCAGAGCCACAACCGGGCCTTTGCGCCCTGCGCCTTTTTCGCGAAGAGTTCAGCCTTTTTTGCGGCGCCGAGCATCCGCTCTTCGGTCAGCGCCGCGTAAGCATCGAGGACGTGGAGAGCGAGCCGTTCGTCTCCTTTGCCTGCGCGACCCAAGGCGCGGGGCTGGAGCCGATGTCGACGCTGCTCGCGGGCACACGGCTGGGCCGCCACATCATCGGCCTCAGCACCAACATGGAGGAGGTGCGCCGCATGATCGTGTCGGGTCTTGGTATCGGTGTCTTGCCGCTGATGACGGCGCAGCAGGATATCCGCGACGGCGCGCTCTGGCCGCTCAGGATCACCGACGAGCCGATCGGCGCGGATGTCTACCTTGTCCACGCCCAGCCCGAGCGATTGGCCCCCGCCGAGCGGAACTTTGTCGCCATCGTCCACGAGTTGATCGCGCTCTATCCCGATATGAGCTGAGTTCCCGCCCTCCAGGTCCAGCGCTTGCGGTCGGGATCACCTTACCTCATCGGCCCTGCCGCCAGTGCGTGCCGTCATTGTCGGATAGCATCAGCAGGCCGCGGCACGGCATTGGAGGCGCGGAACGCTTGCCCGCCCTCTCGTGCACACCCCAGTCCGTGCTGGAGGCAGCGAAAGCTGCGCACGCTCTTTGACAATCGCTGGCGGCATCTTCTAGTGATGGATGAAGAACGGCGTGTAAGAAACCGTTATAAAAGGGATTTGAATTGGGCGGTGGCCTGAGCGCCCTCAAATCGCCGTTGCATCCCCGCCCTTCAGCCCCAGCATCTGCCGCGCCTCATCGGGCGCGGCCACGCTACGCCCCAGATCCTCGACGATGCGGCGGATCTTGCCGACCTGCTCGGCATTGGTCTGCGCCAGCGTGCCGCGCGAGATCATCAGAGAATCCTCAAGGCCCACCCGCACATGACCACCCAGAATGGCCGACATGGTAATCAGCGGCATCTGGTGCCGTCCCGCCGCCAGCACCGAAAAGATGTAGTCATCGCCAAAGAGCTTGTCGGCGATCCCCTTCATGTGCACCAGATTTTCGGGGTCCGGCCCGATCCCGCCCAGCACACCAAAGACGAACTGGATAAAGAGCGGTGCCTTGACCAGCCCGCGATCCACGAAATGCTTGAGCATGTAGAGATGCCCCACGTCGTAGCATTCGA
This sequence comes from Roseovarius sp. D0-M9, assembly GCF_037083805.1. NCBI lineage: Bacteria > Pseudomonadati > Pseudomonadota > Alphaproteobacteria > Rhodobacterales > Roseobacteraceae > Roseovarius > Roseovarius sp. D0-M9. Next base: position 85,490 of record NZ_JBAPKZ010000008.1, read on the forward strand.
ACTCGAACCGCGCGCCACGTTTGGTGCCCAACTCGGTCAGGATATGGGCGATGTCGCGGGGCGTGTTCTTGAAGATCAGATCGTCTGAGTTCTCCAGAAACGGCGTTTCCCAGTCATATTTCCAATCGGTGATCTTGCTCGCCGCCGGGTAGAGCGCAAAATTCATCGACCCCATGTTGAGGCTGCACATCTCGGGCTCGGCCATGAGGGGCGCGGCAAGGCGCTGATCCAGCGTCATGGTGGCACTGCCGCCCGTCGTCAGGTTCAGCACGGCATCGCTGTTTTGCTTGATCCGCGGCAGGAACGCCTTGAAATGTTCGGGCGCGGCCGATGGGCTGCCGTCCTCGGGGTCGCGTGCGTGCAGATGCAGGATGGCTGCACCCGCCTCGGCGGCGCCGATGGCATGGGCTGTGATGTCATCCGCCGTGATCGGCAGATAGGGCGACATCGACGGGGTGTGGATCGAGCCTGTGATGGCGCAAGTGATGATGATCTTGGACATTTATTCAGCCGCCAATGCAGGCACTTCCGCCATGAACTGCGCCAGCGAGCGATCGAGCATATCCGTCATCTCGTCCAGTTGTGCCTCGGTCACGATCATTGGGGGGCAAACAAGGAAATGATCCCCCGATGTGCCGCCGCGCGTGCGGCGCGAGTAGATGATGAGGCCGTTGTCATAGGCGATGTCGACGAGGCGCGAATGGGCATTCAGCGCCTTTGGCAGCGGCTCCTTTGTGGCGCGATCCGCCATCAGCTCGAACGCGGTCAGCAGGCCCTTGCCGCGCACATCGCCAATCAGCGGATAGCGCTGCATCAGACCTTGCAGCCGCGCGGCCAGCGCATCACCCATGCGGGCCGAATTGCCCACCATATCCTGCCGGGCAATCTCGTCCAGCACCGCCGAGCCCGCCGCGCACGACAGCGGATTGCCCGCGTAGGTAAAGCCGTGGATGAAGCCCCCCGCCTCCATCACCGCCTCGACCATATCGCCGCGCGCGATCATCGCCCCCAAGGGCGCGTAGCCCGCGCCAAATCCCTTGGAAAGACAGATGAGGTCTGGCGCCGTCCCCCAATGCTCGGCGCCAAAGAAGGTGCCGGTGCGCCCGCCCCCGGTCATCACCTCGTCATGGATCAGAAGAACGCCATAGGTGTCGCAAATCTCGCGGATGCGCTGCATGTAGCCCGCAGGCGGCACCAGCGCGCCCGTCGACGCGCCGCCCACAGGCTCGACGATGAAGGCCATGACCGTCTCTGGACCCTCGTCGAGGATCTTTTGTTCAAGCATGTTGGCATAATGAAGGCCGGTCGCCTCGTCCTCGGGGTCCAGACCATCGAGATAGGCGCGCGGCGCCGGGATCTTGGGCATCCGGCCCATCATCGGATCAAAGGGCGCGGTCATGGTGGACATGCCGGTGATCGCCAGCGCGCCAAGGGTGCAGCCATGATAGCTGGGAAACCGGGAAATGACCTTGTAGCGCTGCGCCTGCCCTTTGGTCAGCACATATTGCCGCGCCAGTTTCAGCGTGCTTTCCACCGCTTCGGAGCCGCCTGAGACAAAGAACACCTTGTCGAGTCCCTCGGGCGTCAGGGCCACGATCTTTTCGGCCAGCTCCTCGGAGGCCTCGGTCTGGAAATGCAGGCGATAGCCGAAGGTGGATTTCTCCATCTGGGCGCGCATGGCGTCCAGCACCGCAGGGTTCGAGTGACCGATGTTCGACACCATCGCGCCGGATGAGCCGTCGATATAGCGCTTGCCATCGACATCATACATATAGATGCCTTCCGCGCGGTCCAGCACCGGGCGGGGCGATTTGGTCTGATAGAAAAGGTGAGACATTGTTTGCCCTTAGCGGCTGAGATGCTTGCGCAGGAAATTCTTGGTGCGCTCTTCCTTGGGGTTCTGGAAAATAACCTCGGGCGGCCCCTCCTCGACCACGACGCCCTGATCCATGAAGAGCACTCGGTCGCAGACGCTGGCCGCGAAATCCATCTCATGGGTGACGATGATCATGGTCATGTGCTCCTCGGCGAGCTTCTTCATCACCTGGTTGACCTCTTCGACCAGTTCGGGGTCCAGCGCCGATGTCGCCTCGTCAAACAACATCACCTTGGGCTTCATCGCCAAGGCGCGGGCAATCGCCACGCGCTGTTTCTGCCCGCCCGAAAGGCGCGAGGGAAAAACGTCGATCTTTTCCGACAGGCCCACATGCGCCAGCTGTTCCTCGGCCAGCTTGTTGGCGTCGGCGGTCGACAGCCCCTTCAGCATCTTGGGCGCCAGCGTGATGTTGTCGCGCACGTTCAGGTGCGGAAAGAGGTTGAAGTGCTGAAACACCATCCCGATGTCCTGACGGACCTGATTGACGTGTTTTTCATACTGGCGATGCGGAAGCTTCTTGTTGATCTGCACGCCTTCCAGCCAGACCTCGCCCGAAGTCAGGGGGTCCAGCTCGTTGATGGCGCGCAAGAGCGTGGATTTGCCCGAACCCGACGGGCCGATGATGGCCACGATCTGGCCGCGCTGCACGGTCAGGTTGATGTCCTTGAGCACCTCCAGCGCGCCAAAGCTTTTGGCGGCGTGGCGAATATCGACGAAGGGGGTATCGGTCATGAGTAAGGCTCCTTAGCGCGAGGCCGCGATGCGGCGCTCGAGGCGGCGCAATCCGGCCTCAAGGCACAGGTTGACGACGTAATAGCAGGCGGCGGCGGCGATGTAGAACTCGAAGGGGCGATACGTGCGGCTGATCGCCTGCTGCGCGGCCAGCGTCAGTTCGGCCACGCCGATGACAGACACCAGCGCGCTATCCTTGAGAAGCGCGATCATGTTGTTGCCCATGGGCGGCACCACGGCCCGCACCGCCTGCGGAATGACGATACGGCGCAGCGTCTGTCCGCGCGACAGGCCCAGAGTGCGCGCACCCTCGTATTGCCCCTTGTCCACCGCCAGGATCGACGCCTGGATCAGCTCGGAGTTATAGACCGCGAAATGCAGGCCGAGGCCGATCACACCAGCGACGAAGGCCGGCAGGTCGATGCCGATCTCGATCAGGCCGAAATAGATCAGAAAGAGTTGCAACAGCAGCGGCGTGCCCATGAAGAGCCACGCAAAGAGGCGGAAGGGCAACCGGATCACCCAGTGGCCATAAAGCGCGATCACCGCAAAGAAGATACCGCCGAAGAAACTGAGCAGCCCGGCGCAGATCATGATGGCGATGGTCCACGCCGTGCCCAGCAAGAGCACGTCGAAATACGCAGGCACAACGGTGAAATCAAGACCCATGACGGCCTCCTGTCATTGGGGCGCGACTCATACGATCTGCGCCCGGCGGTCGAGCCATTTGATACCGTGGCCAACGACGTAAATGATGATCATGTAGAGGATGCCCGCCAGCAGGAACATCTCGAACGGCTTGTAGGTCGACCCGATGAAGCGCTGCGCGGTATAGGTCAGCTCGATCACCGAAATCGGCGCGACAAGGGCGGTGCCCTTGATGAGCGCGTTGATGTTGACGCCGAGGGGCCGGATCATCATGCGCGCGGCCTGCGGCAGGATCACCTTGCGCATGGTCTGCGCGCGGCTCATGCCCAGCGTGCGCGACGCCTCGGTCTGGCCGCGATCGACCGAAATGATGGCGCCGCGGATCGTCTCGGTCATATAAGCGCCGATGTTCACACCCAGCGCGATGGTGCCGGCAGCAAAGCTGTCAAGGTTGATGCCGATCTGAGGGCCGCCGAAATAGAGGATGAAGATCTGGATCAGCGCGGGCGTGCCGCGAAAGACGCTGACGTAGGCCGCCGCGATCCAACGGATCGGGGCCAGCCGCGACAGACGCGCCGCCGCGCCCAGCGTGCCACAAGCAAGGCCCAGCGCGCAGGTCAGCACCGAGAGTTGCACAGTGACCCAGGCGGCCTCGATGAAAAATGGGTAAACGCGCAGGATCAGGTCGATGTCCAAGGGCGGTCTCCAGTGTCAGGGGCTTGCGCCCTCAATGGTGGTCTTTGCGCTCCAGAATCGGCAGCGCGTGGATTTCGCGGATGAGGGCGGTCGTTTCTTCGATGGCCGCCTTCAGGAATTTCTCGCCATTCTCGGGCGTGGCGACGGTCGGATCGCCCATCGTGCCATCGGGCGACACCTCGGACCACCAGCGCATCAGCATTGCGCCCCCGCCCTTGCCTGCAAGATCCAGGTTGAAGAATTTCGACTTTGGGTCATGCAGGTTCTGCGTCGCTGCCTTGCTCAGGTCCACCCGCTCGGGGTGCAGATGCATATACATCGCCGCCTCGAATTCGCCCGCATGGGCAATGCCGCCCAGATCGGATGCGCGGATCTCGTTGATACGGTCTGACATCAGGTTCCAATAGGAGGCCGAGACGCAGATGATGCCCGTCTCGATCACCGTCTTGCGCGCGGCCAGATCCAGAACCGGATGGTTCGATCCATGCGAGTTGAGCAGAAGGATCCGGCGAAAGCCATGATGCGCGAGCGATTTGGTGACATCGGTGACAAAGGCGATCAGCGTTTCGGGCTGGATCCAGATGACACCGGGAAAATCCTTGTGATGCTCGTTGAAGCCGTAGGGGATCGGCGGCATCACGAAAACCTCGTCCGGCGCGGCAGCAGCCACACCTTCGGCCACGGCCATGCCCAGCACCGTGTCGGTGTCCAGCGGCATGTGTGGCCCATGATCCTCGGTGGCCGAGACGGACAGAATCACGACCCGATCCTTGTCGGCATCGCGCACGTCCTCCCAAGTCAGATGTCCATACGTCGTCGTCACGCGTCCTGCCCTCATTTCGGTCTGAATGTTTGCCTCAAACATGCATCAGGCCCGCCAATCAGCGTGGCGGGCCTGCGCAGTCAGTCAGATCAGCGGATGTCGCCGCCGACCCATTCGTTGGCGATTTCCATGTAGGTGCCATCTTCCATCATCGCGTCGAGCGCCTCCTTCATGGCCGCGGCCAGCTCGGGGTTGTTCTCGCGGATGGCGATGCCGGCACCGATCGGCTCGGCCGACGGATCTTCGATGACGGCAAGGTCATACTGACCGTCCTTCATCGCCAGCATGACGGGGATCGAATCGTTCACGATGGCGTCGACGCGGCCATTGGTCAGCTCCAGCAGCAGCTCGGGCAGGCCCTTGTATGTCTTGATGTCATAGCCCTGCTCGCGCGCCCATTCCTCGTGCGTCTCGCCCAAGGTGACGCCGACGACGGCATCATCCAGCCCCTCAACCGTGGTCAGATCCGAATCTGCGACGGTAAAGATCGCCCGCTTGGTCGTGTAGTAGGGGCCGACGAAATCGATGACCTTGTCGCGCTCTTCGGTGATCGACATCGAGCCGACGACCGCGTCGTATTTATTGGCCAGAAGGCCGCCGATGATACCGTCCCACGCGGTGGTGACGATCTCGGTCTCGAGGCCCATGCGCTTGGCGATCTCGGTGCCGATGGCCGGATCGAAGCCGACAACCTCGTTGGATTCGTTGACAAAATTGAAGGGCGGATACTGCCCCGTCATGGCGATCTTGAGCACGCCGCGCTCCTTGATGCCCTCCAGCTCGTCTGCGGCGGCGGGCCCTGTGATGAGGGCTGCGGCGGCCAGTGCCGTCGTGGCCAGGAACGTGCGGCGAATCATGCTTGTGGTCGTTGTCATATGTCGGTTTCTCCCGTTGGTAACTTTTCTGGCAGTCCCAGAGCACAAGAAGACGAAGGAGCGCGCAGCGCATCTTGTCCGCCCAGGCGGTCTGGTCTGCGCAAATGGTTGCACAGCCGCCAATCATCGTGCAAATAGATAAAAGAAATAATCAAAATTGATGAAATCTATGGGCCCTCCAAATTCGCAACGCTTTGCCTGGAATCTCGACTGGAATCTTCTGCGCACCTTCATGGTGCTTGTGGACGAGGGCGGCATCACGCCCGCCGCAGTCTTCCTCGGGCTGAAACAGCCTACGATCTCTTCGGCGCTCAAGCGGCTGGAGGATCAGGTGGGCCGCCGCCTCATCAACCGCAGTTCGACACATTTCAGCGTCACGCCGGCAGGCCAGACCCTCTACCGCGAGGCGGCCACGGTCTTTGGTGCCGTCACGCAGCTGCCAACGATCCTCGGCGCGGCCGAGGACAAGGTGACGGGCCATGTCGCCATCGCGCTGGCCAGCCATGTGGTCAGCCCGCACCTCGACGCAGTGCTGGAGCGGTTCAATGCGGCGCATCCCGACGTCACCTATTCGCTGTCGATCGCCGAAAGCGAGGAGGTGATCGGGCGCGTCGCGCATAATCGCGTCGCCTTTGGCCTCTGCCTCGTGTCGCATCCGGCGCCGGGGTTGGACTACCGCGTGCTCTACCGCGAGTTCTTCGGGCATTACTGCGGGCCGGGGCATCGCCTCTTCGGCAAGACGGGGCTCAAGCTGCGCGACCTGCGCGGCGAGCAGGCGGTCTCGTTCCAGACTGATACCGCTGCGGGGCCGCTGTTCGAGTTGGCGCGCCTGCGCCAGCAGGCCGAGATGCGCCCCGACCTCAAGGGCGTGTCATCGAGCCTGTCGGAGGTGCGCCGCCTCATCGTGACGAATGTGGGCATCGGCGCCCTGCCCGTCCATGTCGCTGCGCGTGACGTGGCCGCCGGACGCCTGTGGCAATTGCCGCCCGAAACGAATCTGCCTGCGATCGACATTCATCTGGTCAGCAATCCCGCGCGCACGCTCAACCGTGCCGAGGCGGTGCTGACCGATATGCTGATCCGGGAAATCGCGGATGTTCCTCTGGCCGAGCGGTCGTATCACTAAAGCGTTTCGCCTTTAACCTGAGGCATCAGCAAAGTGCGAAACGCGTGCAACGCCTGTATGTGGGTCTGCGTTTCGCGAAACTCTGTGATTCAGGTTTTTTCGCGAAACGCTTTAGGCAGATCTCCGCGCTATTCTTCGCCTATCCATCGCCCCTGCCTGAGATGCCCGGCTCAGCCGTTGACACGCGCCGCAAGGCCCCTACTACTCTCCGATAAGGCTGCCCCCTGCGGCCACCGATCCGGGAGGATCCCTCATGACCGCCAAAACCCTGCTGCTGACCGGCGCGAGCCGCGGCATCGGCCACGCCACCGTCAAATCGTTCCAGGCGGCGGGCTGGCGCGTGCTGAGCGTCTCGCGCACCGCCTTTGACGACCGATGCCCCTGGCACGCGGGCGCGACCGACCATTTTCAGGGCGATCTGTCGGATGCGGACGCGCGCGCCGATCTGGTGAAACGCGTGCGCGCGACGTTGGGGCCAGAGGGGCTGAACGCCATCGTCAACAATGCCGGCATCTCGCCCAAGGGCGAAGGCGGCGCGCGACTTGGCATCGCGTCCACCGACGATGCGACGTGGCACCATGTGATGAACGTCAACCTTTTCGGCCCCGCCGCGCTGATGCGCGACCTCATGCCCGAGCTCGAGATTGCCAAGGGCTGCGTCGTCAACGTCGGCTCGATCGTTGGCAGCCGCGTGCATCCGTTTGCTGGCGCGGCCTATGCCTGTTCCAAGGCGGCGCTGGCGGCCCTGACGCGCGAAGCGGCAGCCGAATTCGGGCCGCGCGGCATCCGCACCAACATGGTCACCCCCGGCGAGATCGAGACCGAGATTCTCTCGCCCGGCACCGAGGAAATCACGCGCACCATCCCCCTTCGGCGCCTCGGCCAATCCGAAGAGGTGGCGCGAGTCGTGCTGTTTCTGTGCACCTCGCATTCGTCCTACGTCAACGGCACCTCCATCGACGTGAACGGCGGCCAGCACGTCTAGCGCGTCAGCGCCGCCAGCATGTCGTCAAGGCCCGCGCAAGGATGCGCGCCCGCCGCGCGGATCTGGTCGGTGACATCAACGGGCAGGCTCGAATTGCTGTCTTGCGGGATCTCGTTCAGCTTGCCGCCCATCAGCACCGGAATATCCGCGCCCCGCGCCGCCAGCTCGGCGACAAGCCTGCGCGCATAGCCCAAACCGATCCCGTTATAGGTGCTGACGGCAATCGCATCGGCGCCCGCGGAAATCGCGCGGTCCACCATGACCTCGGCGTCGATGGCGACGCCCGCCTCGATGACTTCGGCGCCCAGCCCTTCCAGCGCGCGGCGCACCAGATAGGCGCCATGCTCGTGTACATCCGTGGTGCCCAGCGCGACGCGGCGCTGCGCCAGCGCCGCGCCCTGCTGGCACCGGGTCCAGGCGTGCGCCATCTCGTCCAGCTCCTCGGCCCAGTCGGCGGCAACCAGCGGTCTGCGCCCCGCGCCCTCCAGCGCGCCTGCGCCAAAAAGCGCCTCCATCCGGCGCGCGCCCATCCGCCGGATCGCCAGCATCAGCGCAGCGGGATCGGCGGTGTCGACGCCCCGCTCGGCCAGCCCCATCAGCGCTGCCTCGGCAAAGGTGCGCCCGCCCGCAATCAGGCGGTCCGCCATGTCTCCGATCAGCGCACCGTCCCTGACCGCCGCATGGCCCGGCGCGTGATCTGCCAGCCGCGCGGCAAAGAGCTGTGCATCAAGGATTTCGTCCACATCGGGGATACGTAGATTTTCGGTCACCGGCACCGGATTGACCGCATGCCCCGAGGGGTGTTCATGCAAAGCTGCAAGATCGGCCAGCAAGTAACTGGCAAGGCTTGCATAATTCTGTGCAGGCCCACCCTGATAGGCGACCGTATTGCCAAAGATCATCGTGCCGGGCGTCTGCGTCTCACGCGCCAAAGCCGCCTGAAAAGCCGCGCGCGTCAGCGGCGCTGAAAAGTGATGCCCGAAGCAGAACGAGGCCGATGCGCCGATCAGATCCTCGACGATATGTTTTTCGATCAGCATCATTCCAAAGGCCGATGTCATGTCGAGAAAGAGGCCCGCAAACCCGTCATCAAGGTTGGAATGCACGAGGATCTCGGCCTCCTGCGCGGCGATCAGGCCAAGAGCGCGCAGCGTCGCTTCGGTCGTGGCGACGTCATCATCCCAATAGGGCAACCGAAAGGTGAAATACTGCCCCAGATTGCCGATGGCCGTCGCCCCCGCCGCAATCGCGGCGCGCGTATTCTCCAGCGCGCCGGGCAGGCCCAGCATGAAATCACCAAAATGCGCGGCGGCCGGGCTGGCCCCCGTGATGCGCGCAAAATCCTCCGGCCCGTTCAGCACGATCCCGGTGCCACGCGCAGCCCCCGCGCGCCGGTCGGCCGGATAGCCCATCGTCCAATCCAGCGTCACGCCAAAGCGGTCGATGCGCACCCCTTGGGCGGCGGCGCGTGCGTGAAGCTCGGACATCGCATCGACCGTTCGGTCGATGCTGCGAAACCCGATATGCGCATGCTGCATCATGCGCCCGTCAGCCATCGCGCGGCGCTTGTAGTCTGCCTCGGACGCCACCCCTTCGGCATCCAGAAATGCCGACCGGCCCAGCCGCCATGTGGCCGCCATGCTGCGCCCCTCCGCCAATAGTTCGCGCCCCGGCGCGAGGGCCGGATCCGTCAGCAAGGGCTCGTTTTGCAGTCTGTCAGCTGTCATTCGCCTTCCTTTGGCACCCTGCGCAAGCGCCGGTGCAGACCTTGGGTGCCGGGGCCTTGTCATCGCGGGCCTCTGTGACACTATGGGATGGTGTTGCACAAGATTGGGACGGAATGAAATGAAATTGGGTGTTATCGGTGTAGGTCATCTGGCGGTCTCCATGCTGGACGGTGTGCTGCGGGCGGGTCATGCCCCAGAGACCATCCTGCTGTCGCCGCGCGGCCGCGGCCTTGATCTGGCGCAAACCCGAGGCTTTGCGCTGGCCAAGGATAATGCCCAGATCGTCGCCGATTGCGATCTGGTGCTGCTCGCCGTCCGCCCGGATGAGGCCGCTGGCGTTGTGCGCGGGCTCGAGTGGCGGGCGGGGCAGACCCTCTTGAGCGCCTGCGCGGGCGTTCCGCTTGCCGCGCTTGACGCGGGGCCGGCAGATGTGATGCGGATCATGCCCATCACCGCGTCCAAACTGGGCGCAAGCCCGACCCTCGCCTATCCCGATCTGGCTGCTGCGCGGCCGCTTCTGGATGCGATCGGCACGACAATCGCCCTGCAAACCGAGGACCAGTTCGAGGCGGCCACCCTCTCGGCCGTGATGTATGGACTGGCGCAGGCCCTGATCCGCACGGGCGCCGAATGGACGGCCCGGCAAGGCATGGATCCGTCGGATGCGCGCCAGTTGGTCGCGCGCAGCTTTACCGCCGCCGGGCGCATGATCGCCGAGGAGAACGCGCCCATGGATGACATCCTCGCCAGCCTCTGCACCCCCGGCGGCCTCACGCGCGCCGGGCTCGATCATCTCGAGGCCGAAGGCGTGCCCGAGGCGTGGGAGGGTGCCTGCGACGCGATCCTGGCGCGCCTGCGCGGCTGATAGCCCCAGAGGCCCCGGTATCGTCGGCGTCGCCCGCATGGTTTCACGCAGATGCAGCCGCATCATGCCCGATTTCGAAGTTGTTGCCTGCCCGGTCCTGCCCGCTGACCAGATGCAGGGGCCGCGTGCCATAGCCCTGAGAGGGGTGCTTTTTGCCAATCTCGGCGCCCCATGCGTGATCATAGAAGGACGTGGCCGGCATCAGCCGCACGATAAAGGCCGCGCGCCGGTGATCGGTATGGTTCGCCTTGGAGCCATGGATCATGTACACATCATGGAACGACACCTGCCCCGCCCGCAGGATCAGCGGCTCGGCCTCGGCTTCGTCGAAATGCTCGGCGTCGCAGACGAGGTTGATCGTCTTGTTGTCGCCCTCCTGCCATGAATGGCTGTAAAGCTCATGCGCCTTGTGCGAGCCGGGGATGAAGGTCATCGGGCCATTTTCTGGCGTGACATCATCCAGAGGGATCCACATGGTCAGCGTCTCCAGCGGCTTGATCGGATAATAGCCGCCATCCTGATGCCACGGCGTCTCCTTGCCGTTTCGCGGCGGCTTGCCAAAGAGGGTCGTGCCCCAGAGGACGATATCATCCCCGATCAATTGGCGCGCGGTCTCCATCAGCTTGGGGTGCGTCGCGAACTCAAGCCATTTGCGGCTGCCCTTGACGCCCATCGACCCGCCGCTTTCCTGATGCGGCGCCAGGATGATGTCCGATCCGATATCGGGGTTGCGCGCCAAAAGCGCCTCGTATTCAGCCCGCATCTCGGCGATCAGCTCGGCGGGCAGCTCCCAATCGGGGATGACCCAGCCGCGCTCGTTATATTCGGCGACCTGCGCATCGCTCAACGCCGTGTCTTTCGATCCCGCCATATGTCAAATCCTCCTTGATGAGTTTGCTGCCGAAAATTGTCGACAATACTGTCGGCAGTGTTGACAGCAATCACGAACCTGTCAAGCTTGCAGTCCCACACCCTCAATGAGGCCCGCCAATGTCCCCTGCCCGCGAAACCACCGTCGATCTGGCGTATCAAAGCCTTAGGGCGCAGCTTGTCGGCTTTCGCATGAAGCCCGGTGCGCGCCTGAATGAAAGCGCGCTTGCGGGCGATCTGGGGATAAGCCGCGCGCCCATTCGCGAGGCGCTCAACCGGCTGATCGCGGACGGTCTGGTCCGATTCGAGCCGGGGCGCGGCTTTTTCTGCCGCAAGCTCAGCACGCGTGAGATCACCGAACTTTACGAGGCGCGCTTCGATCTGGAGGCCGGCGGGCTGAAAGCCGCTCTGCGCCGCGCGCCGGATGCGGATATCGCCGCATTCGCGCGCGATTGGCAGCAAGACGGCACATCCCAAAACCCGGACCCCGAGGCCCTTATTGCTGCCGATGAGGCGTTCCACATGGCGCTTGCAAGGCTGGGCGGCAACGACGTGCGCCTGACCTTCCTGCAAAACATCAACGACCGCATCCGTTTTGTGCGCCGGATCAACCTCGAGCATGAGACGCGCCGCCGCAGCGCCCATGACGAGCATCGGGCCCTCGCCGCCGCTCTCACCAGCCGGGACGAGCGCGCCGCCCTCGCGATCCTGGCCGAGCATCTGGAGCGTTCCGCCGCCGAGGTCCAGACCCAGGTGCGCGCGGCCCTCGCCCATATCTACGAGGGCGACATTGCCTGAAAAGGCGCGGTTATGGCTTTTTCTTGGAGGAAACACCCAATATCTCGCCATATGCCGCTGGACCCGTGGCTAGATCCCGGCCTCCAGCCGGGCAATGATCCGGTCCATCATCGCATCACAGGCGACCAATTGGCCCGCGCTGATGTATTCGTCCGGGCGATGCCCCTGCGCCATGTGGCCCGGCCCGCAAACAGCCGCCGGCACGCCCAGCCGCGCATCGAAAAGCCCGCCCTCCGTGCCGAACGCCACCTTGATCGCCGCTGCGTCGCTGCCGGTCACATCCCGCAGAAACGCTATGATCGCCGCATCCTGCGGTGTGTCGAGGCCCGGATAGGCATTCGTCTCGGCCATATCGATGGCCACATGGGGATACGTGTCCCGGTAGGGTGCGACGATCCTGGCCGCATCCTCGGTGATCGCCGCGACCAGCTCTGCGGGATCATCGGCGGCGATGTTGCGGATCTCGAAATCGAGGCTGCAATGATCCGGCACGATATTGAGCTGCACGCCCCCCCGCATGATCCCCGCATGCAGTGTGGTATAGGGCACCGAATACGCCGGATCGCGCGCGCCATGCGCCGCGATCTCGGCCTGCCGCGCGCGCAGACGCGCCATCAGATCGGCCCCCAGATGCAGCGCATTGACCCCCTCGGGTGCCAACGCCGAATGGCTGGCATGGCCGGTGCAGGTCGCGCGCAGCGCCGTCTTGCCCTTGTGCCCGCTGGCAATCTGCATACCCGTCGGCTCGCCCACGATGCAAAAGAGGGGTTTTATGGCACGCGGCGCCAGCGCATCCAGCAGGCTGCGCACCCCGATGCAGCCGATCTCTTCGTCATAGGACAGCGCCAGATGCAGCGGCGTGCGCAGATCGCGCCCCGCCGCCCGCCGTGCCGCGCCCAGCGCAGAGGCGACAAAGCCCTTCATGTCCGTCGTGCCGCGCCCGAAGTAAAGGTCCCCGTCCTGCCGCATATGGAACGGATCGCTCGACCAGTCCTGACCTTCGACGGGCACGACATCCGTGTGCCCGGACAGCATCACACCGGGCCGATCCTGCGGGCCGATGGTGGCAAAGAGGTTGGCACGGCTGCCGTCCTCGGTGCCGATCACCTCACATGTGATACCCGCCTCGCCCAGCAAGGCCCTGACATAGCCGATGAGGTCACGGTTGGACCGCCGGCTGATGGTGGGAAAGGCGATGAGCCTGTCGAGGATATCAAGGGTTTCCATGGCGTCAAAGGTCTCCTGGCACGCCATAACTCGGTGCCGCACCGGGGTCGAGCGCGCGCCCGACATAGGCGTCCATCTCGCCCCTCCAACGCTCCCAGAGCGCGGCCAGTTCCGCCACCGGGCAGGCATCGGTCCAATCGATGCGCAGGTCCGCGACGGGCCACGCTACCTCCCGCGCCAGCAGCATCCCGGCGGAGTGGACATCCCCCTCCTCGCCGCCCGCTTCCAGCGCCGCCTGCATCGCCGCGATCAGACGATCCCCGAGGGGCTGGCCCGCCCCTGCGGCAAAGGCGGTGATCATCGCCTCGACCACGGCGCCCGAACTCAGCATGTTGCCCGCCGCAACCACGCCATCCGCAGCCAGCGCATGATGCGTGCCGAGGGTGCGCGCCCCCGAAAAATGCGCCGCACCGCCCTGCGCATCCACCAGCGCCAACTGTCGATAGTCCATATGCGGTGCCTCGCGCTTGAGCGCCTCCAGCGCCGCCGCCGCGCCCATCCCCTGCGCCATTAGGTCAAGGCCCTTCGGCCCAAGGCGCGGATCGGTGATGTTCTGGGTCGACACCGCGCCCACGCCCGCGCGCACATGCGCACAACGCGCGGCGACACAAGGCGACGAGGACGAGACGGCTGTGCCCACCATGCCGGTCTCGGAACAATGGGCGGTGATGGAAAAGGTCATGAATTGCCTCCGTTCAGGTCAGTCCGGGATGACGGCGGTGACTTCGATCTCGACCAGCCATTCAGGGCGCGCAAGCGCCGACACCACGATCCCGGTCGAGCAGGGATGCACCCCCTTCAACCACGCGCCCATCTCACGGTAAACCGCCTCACGGTGGCGAATATCCGTGAGATAGACGACAATACGGGTCACATGCGCCATTTCGCTGCCCGCCTCGCCCAGCAAAAGGTCGATGTTCTCCATCACCTTGCGGGTCTGCGCAGCGGGGTCGCCGATGCCAATGTTCTCGCGGCTGTCGAGGTCCTGCGCGACCTGGCCGCGCAGGAAAACCATGGTGCCGCGCGCGACGACGCCTTGGCTCAGGTCATTGTCCAGCTTCTGCTCCGGGTAGGTGTCCTTGGTGTTGAGCGGGCGAAGGCGTTTGTGAATCATCTGTCAGGTCCTCGTGAGTGCAGCGAATCCGGGTGCCATGTCTGAGTGTTCAGCCTGCAGGCCCGCCCCAGCATAGAGCGCGGCGCGCGCGCCGTCTTGCGCGTTTTCACGGCAGCCATCGGGCCCAGATTGCGCACCCGCCCTGCTTCATCTTGGCAAAAATACTCAAACTCCGCGCCCAAAACCCATCCCTTGCCTTGCCGCCTGCGCGAGCCCTGCGGCACGCAGGATCAAGCCGATTTCAAGGCTGGCACCGGCCCATTGCCCGCCGCCCAGTGCCGCGCCGCCTCGCCAAAGGCCGCGAAGAGAGGGCGCGACACCGGATCCTCGGATGCCTTCCATTCGGGGTGCCACTGAACGGCAAGCGCAAAGCCGGGCGCGCCGCTGACGTGAATCGCCTCGGCGGTGCCATCGGGCGCATGGCCCTCCACCACGATGCGCGCGCCCGCTGTCTTGATCCCCTGCCCGTGCAGCGTGTTGGTCATCACCTCGCGCGCGCCCATCAGGCGGTGAAACACCCCGCCGTCGGCAAAGCTGACGAGGTGGCGCAGCGCATATTGCTCCTCCAGCGTGCCTTCGGGGGGCATGCGGTGGTTGTCGCGCCCTGGCAGATCGCGGATCTCGGGGTGCAGCGTGCCGCCCATGGCCACGTTGATCTCCTGAAAACCGCGGCAAAGCCCAAAGATCGGCTGGCCCCTCTCGACGCAGGCCCGCACCAGCGGCAGTGTGATCGCATCTCGCGCCGGATCGAAAGCGCCATGCGCCTCGGTCGGATCTTCGCCGTAGTGATCGGGGTGAATATTCGCGCGCGCGCCAGTCAGCACAAATCCGTCACAGACCTCCATCAACTCATCCACGCTGACCAATGCGGGGTCGGCGGGCACAATGTAGGGCATGCCGCCCGCGACCTGCGTCACGGCCTCGATATTCATCCGCCCGACAAAATGGACTGGGTATCGGTCTTCGATCACGTGCTGATTGCCGATGATGCCGATGACGGGACGTTTCATGGATGTGCCTGCGCTGCTGATAGGACCGGCCTCAGTGTCGCCACGCCCGGATGAAACTTCAACCCCTTGGTGCCGTTGGCATCAGCGACCTGTGGGTTTAGACGCTGCATTAGGATGGGGGTGGCCCTTACTGCTCTGTCCAGCGCCACGATTGCGCCTGCATTTTTCGCTGCAATGGCGCACGTTTTCCCAGTCGCGCTCCCATTTCTTGCGCCAGGAAAAGGCCAGCCCGCAGGTCGCGCAGGTTTTCGAGGGCAGATCGCCCTTCTTGCGATGTTTCATGGCGACCTCTCTACTCGCAATCTCAGCACTCAAAAAGACCCGCATGGCGATGCCTGCGGGTCTCGGTCGAAATGCGTTGAAAAAGCGCTGAGCGGACAGCTTTCGAGCCCGGCGCATCCACGCCTAGGCTGGAAGGCTGTTTGACACCACATCGGTTATCGCGCCGACGTCAGTGCCTTCAACACCTTCAGGAGCACCGCCCTCGGGATCGTTTCCGGCAAAGCTGAGATAGGTGACCAGCGCAAAAAGCAAGACAATCGCGAACACCACAACAGCAATCATTCCGGCGATCGGCGTCTTGTGGGCGGGTTTGGTTTTTTCGGTGTTGGTATCGGGTGCTGACATTTCGCATCCTTTCTGCATCTTGCGATGCGGCACTCATGCCGCAAAAGGGCATTGAACGGGTATCGTTATCCCACTAACTCTGCGCAGAGCCAAGAGGTTCCGACCGAAAGGACGCATCATGAAGGACGCCGCCCCCCAGACCATCCATCTGGTCGATTACACCCCGCCGAACTGGCTTGTGAAGGGAGTCCATCTGACCTTTCGCCTCGATCCGACCCGCACCCGCGTGCTGAGCCGGATCACCTTCGCGCCAAACCCCGAGGCCACCAGCCGCGTCTTTACGCTCGACGGCGAAAAGATGACCCTGATCCGCGCGCGTATCGACGGGGCCGATGTTGCGCCGCTGGTCACCGAGACGGGCCTGACCTGCGACGTGCCGGACCGCGAATTCGTCTGGGAGGCCGAGGTCGAGATCAACCCATCGGCCAACACCGCGCTCGAAGGGCTGTATATGTCGAGCGGGATGTATTGCACGCAATGTGAGGCCGAGGGTTTTCGCAAGATCACCTACTATCCCGACCGCCCCGATGTCATGGCCGTCTTTGACGTGCGCATTGAGGGCGGCGAGCCTGTGATGCTGTCCAATGGCAATCCCGGGAAGGTGGGCGATGGCTTTGCAGAATGGCATGACCCGTGGCCGAAACCTGCCTATCTCTTTGCACTGGTGGCCGGACGGCTGGTCAATCATCCCGGCAGCTTCACCACCATGTCAGGCCGCGAGGTCGAGCTGAACATCTGGGTGCGCCCCGGCGACGAGGGCAAATGCGCCTTTGGCATGGAGGCGCTGAAGGCGTCGATGCAATGGGATGAGACCGAGTATGGGCGCGAATACGATCTGGACCTCTTCAACATCGTTGCGGTCGATGATTTCAACATGGGCGCGATGGAGAACAAGGGGCTGAACATCTTCAATTCCTCCTGCGTTCTGGCCAGCCCCGAAACCTCGACCGACGCCAATTTCGAGCGCATCGAGGCGATCATCGCGCATGAGTATTTTCACAACTGGACGGGCAACCGCATCACCTGCCGCGACTGGTTTCAGCTCTGCCTGAAAGAGGGCCTGACGGTTTTCCGTGACGCGCAATTCACCTCTGACCTGCGCAGTGCGCCGGTCAAGCGGATCGAGGATGTTATCGCCCTGCGCGCGCGTCAGTTCCGCGAGGACAACGGGCCATTGGCACACCCTGTCCGCCCCGCAAGCTTTGTCGAGATCAACAATTTCTATACCGCGACCGTCTATGAAAAGGGCGCCGAGCTGATCGGGATGCTCAAGACGCTGGTTGGCGATGATGCATGGTCAAAGGCGCTGACGCTCTATTTTGATCGGCACGATGGACAGGCCTGCACGATCGAGGACTGGCTGCGCGTCTTCGAGGATGTGACAGGCCGCGATCTGGCGCAGTTCAAGCGCTGGTACGAGGAGGCTGGCACACCGCGCCTGTCGGTGACCGAAGAGTACGACGGCGGCACCTATACCCTGCATTTCAAACAGGAAACGCCGCCCACGCCGGGCCAGCCGGAAAAGGCGCCGCGCGTCATTCCGATCAAACTGGGCCTTTTGGCAGACAATGGCGATGAGGTGGTGCAGACCCGGCTTCTGGAGATGACCGAGGCCGAGCAGAGCTTTGAGTTCACCGGGCTGGCCGCGCGCCCGATCCCGTCGATCCTGCGCGAATTTTCGGCCCCCGTGATCCTGACACGCGAGGCCAGCAATGCCGAGCGCGCCTTCCTTCTGGCCCATGACACCGACCCCTTCAACAAATGGGAAGCAGGCCGCGCCTTGGCCCGCGCTTGCCTCGTGGACATGATCCGCAACGGCGCCGCGCCCGACATCGCCTATCTTGAGGCGTCTCAGGCGATGGCGCGGGACGAGACGCTTGATCCTGCTTTTCGCGCTCTGGCGCTGGGGCTGCCCAGTCAGGACGATCTGGCGCAGGCCATCCATGAGACGGGCGGCACACCCGATCCACAGGCCATCTGGGACGCGCTCGAAGCGGTGAAAGAGGCGCGCGCCGAAGTCATGGAGCAGACCGCACGCGATCTTTATGCCGCCCATCAAGTAACCGAATCCTACAAGCCCGATGCCGCGCAATCGGGTGCGCGCGCGCTGACCAATACCGCGCTGGCGATGATCACGCGGCGCGATGGCGGCGCGGCGGCACAGGCGCAATACGATGCGGCAGACAACATGACACAGCAACTGGCCGCGCTTGGCTGCCTCTTGCAGGCGGGCCGTGGGGGCGATGCCGTGCTCGCCTTTTACGATCAATGGCAGGACGACCGGCTGGTCATCGACAAATGGTTCAGCCTGCAAGTCGCCTATGCGGACCCCGCCGAGGCCGCCGGTGTGGCGGGCGAGCTGACGCAGCATCCTGATTTCACGATGAAAAACCCCAATCGCTTCCGCGCCACACTCGGCGCGCTGGCCGGGTCGCCTGCGGGTTTTCACCATGCGTCGGGCAAGGGATACAAACTGCTGGCCGATTGGCTGATCCAGCTCGATCCGCTCAACCCGCAGACGACGGCACGCATGTGCTCGGCCTTCGAGACGTGGCGGCGCTATGATACGGCCCGCCAATCCCTGATCGAGGCCCAACTGCGCCGCATCGTCGAGCAACCGAAACTCAGCCGGGACACCGCCGAAATGGTCGGGCGCATTCTCAAGAGTTGAAGCGCCGCGCCTTTGCCCTGCTGATGCGTTCGCCGCGCTCAGGCGCGCGTTCCCTCCAACGGGCGCGGCGCTCCGCCAAGGCTGTGGTCCTGCTGCTTGGCGGACCACTTCAGGCGCTCAGCGCGCGGTCCTACCGCTGCGCTGGGTTTCGATGGATTTGGGCCGAAGCTGCGGCCGCGGCGAGCGGGTGATCGCACAATACTCCTGCCCGCGCAGCCACGAGGCCATGTCGGCCCGCTTGGCGGCGCTGCGCAACGGGCCCCAGTCGGCAGCGACCCCGCGCCATCGCCCGTCATTGACGGCGATGGCGTTGTCGCGCGGCACGGTGCGGGCCATGATGCGGATCGCGCAGCTGAGGTTGTCCCCCCCATTGGTCAATGCCCCGCCCGAGGTCGCCTTGCAACCATAGCCGCGCGCGGTGCTGGGCAGGATCTGCAAGAGCCCATACCAAAGCCCCCCGCCCCCCACGGCCTTGGCGCGATACGTGCTTTCATGCTTGGCCAGCGCAGACAGGAAGCCGACCCAGAACGCGCGCCTTTGCGTTGCCTCGCCGGAGGCATAACCGGGGCACCAGGAGGCGATATCGCGCGGCACAGTGCGCACCAGAGGCGTGCCGTGCTGGGCCAATGCCGTCAGCGCGCTGCGTGTCCACGCCGCGCTGCTGGGGCGATGATCCCAGCGCGCATTGGGAATCTCCATGGTCCGGGATTGCGGCCGGGTAGCGCTCGCTTGAGTGCTTGTACCGGTTTCGGATGCGTGCAATTGCCCCGCGCCCACCGCCAGCCACGTCATCACACAAAGGAAAATGCCCATCCGTCTCATGCGCCATGATCGCCCAAAATATCAGGTCAGGCAATGGCCCGCGGGGGGCACCGGCGGGCAATCACCCATTCTCCCAAGTGGCGACATGATTTGGCCCGAATGGAAGGCCACCTGATGCAGGCAAGAAGACATGACCAAAGGCCCTCCCCACATGACGCACCCCAAGCCTCGATCCGCACTCTCGCTGCTAGGTCGCCTGCACGGCGCATTCGGGCGCAATCCGGGGCGCCGCAAAGCGCGCCGCGTGCTACGCCCGCCGGCCGAGTTGGACCGTCTCAGCCGTCACATCATCCTGCCCTCGATGTCGGTCACGGACGAGGAATTGGCCCGCGCGACCTTTCAGGACAAGGGCATGAAACTGGCCCGCCAGGAAATGTGGGAAGAGCTGTCGGACATGATGCGCGAGGCCGACGAGGCCCGCAGCGGCACGCCCGGCGGCGAATCAGCGGCGATGCTGATGGCTTTTGGCGCGCGCAGCGATGTCGTCGCGATGGTCGAGGATTCGCTAAGCGAGGGGCGCGCGCCCGCGCGCCACGGCATCGACGCGTTGGATGTCGTGGCCGCAGAGCTGCGCGGCGACTACCCGGTCGGGGCCGTCGTGGCGATGGCGCATATCGACATGGCCTGGGCCTGGCGGGCCATGCCCGAAGCGAGCGCGCTGGAGGGCGCGGGCGCGCAGGCCGCATATCACAGCGCGCAGGCCGCGGATTTGCTGCGCCCGCATGGCAGCGCCGAACTGCCATCCCCTTTGCTGGCGGCGGCGCAGTGCGCGCTGCTGCGCATCCAGCCCACCTGCACCGACGCCGCGCTGAGGAATGTGGCGGATCAATATCAGCGTCTGATTGATCTGGATCCGGGCAGCCCGCGCCATATGCGCGCGCTCGGCGCGGCCGTCCTTGCGGCGCAGCCCGGCGGATATCAGCAGCTTGAGCTTGCCGCCCGCCGCACTGCCGCGCGCACCGGCGCCACCTGGGGTGCGGGCGCCTATGCGTGGGTCTATCTCGATGCGCTGGCTCTGGATGCGCGCGCGCTGGCGCAGCTGGATCCTGCGTTCTTCATCGACGGTCTGCGCGATATCCTGCGCCTCTGCCCGGATCAGCATACCGCCAATCTGATGGCCGCCTTCTGCGCCATCACAATGCGAAGCGCAGGCGCGGGTCTGGCCGCAGGCGCGCGCCTGCGCGCCGCCCTGCACGACTGCCTGACGTGGATCCTGCGCGATCACCTGCACGAGTTGCACCCGCTGATTTGGACGCAGGCGCTGCACTGTCCCGGCGCGGGGCCGTTGCCACCCCGCCGCGCCCTGATTTCCGAAGGCCGCCGCACGGCGCTGAGGGTCATCGCCGCGCAATATGCAGACGATATCGCAAGAGGGCATTCGATCGCCTTCTCGCCCTCGGGGATGTATATGTTGCCCTCGCTCTGAGAGGCGTCCCGCGCCTCTTGCCCAGCCGCGCCGCCTGTCCTAGAAGTCGCTGGCATCTGACAAAGGACGCCGCCATGCTGGATCTGACCTACGAGCCCCCGAAACCCCGCGTGATCGCTGGCGCCCAGCATGACTGGGAACTGGTCATCGGCATGGAGGTGCATGCGCAGGTTGCCTCGAACGCCAAGCTGTTTTCAGGCGCATCGACCAAATTCGGCGCCGAGCCCAACTCCAACGTCGCCTTCGTCGACGCGGCCATGCCCGGCATGCTGCCCGTCATCAACGAATATTGCGTCGAGCAGGCGGTGCGCACGGGCCTTGGCCTCAAGGCGCAGATCAACCTGAAATCCGCGTTCGACCGCAAGAATTATTTCTACCCCGACCTGCCGCAGGGCTACCAGATCAGCCAGCTTTACCATCCCATCGTCGGCGAGGGCGAGGTGCTGGTGGACATGGAGCCGGGTATCGCCCGCCTCGTGCGGATCGAGCGCATTCACATGGAGCAGGACGCGGGCAAGTCGATCCACGACATGGACCCGAACATGAGCTTCGTGGACCTGAACCGGACCGGCGTCTGCCTGATGGAGATCGTCTCGCGCCCCGATATTCGCGGCCCTGAGGAGGCCGCCGCCTACGTACTGAAAATGCGCCAGATCCTGCGCTATCTCGGCACCTGCGATGGCAACATGCAAAACGGCAACCTGCGCGCCGACGTGAATGTCAGCATCTGCCGCCCCGGTGCCTATGAGAAGTATCAGGAAACGCAGGATTTCTCGCATCTCGGCACCCGCTGCGAGATCAAGAACATGAACTCGATGCGCTTCATTCAGGCCGCCATCGAGGTCGAGGCGCGCCGCCAGATCGCCATTGTCGAGGCCGGCGGCGAAGTGGTGCAGGAAACGCGCCTTTTCGATCCCGACAAGAACGAGACGCGCTCGATGCGCTCCAAGGAAGAGGCGCATGATTATCGCTACTTCCCGGACCCCGACCTGCTGCCCTTGGAAATCGAGCAGGCATGGGTCGATGGGATCGCCGCCACGCTGCCCGAGTTGCCGGACGCCAAGAAGGCGCGCTTTGTCCTCGATTTCGGCCTGAGCGAATATGACGCATCCGTCCTGACCGCCGAGGTTGCCAACGCCGCCTATTTCGAGGCCGCCGCCGAGGGCCGCGATGGCAAGCTGGTGGCCAATTGGGTCATCAACGAGCTTTTTGGCCGCCTGAAGAAAGAGGGCGCGGATATCACGGGCAGCCCCGTGTCGCCCCAGCAACTGGGCGGCATCGTGGATCTTATCGCGTCGGATGCCATCTCGGGCAAGATTGCCAAGGATCTCTTTGAGATCGTCTATACCGAGGGCGGCGACCCCGCCCGGATCGTCGAAGAGCGCGGCATGAAACAGGTGACCGATACCGGCGCCATCGAGGCCGCCGTCGATCAGATCATCGCCGACAATCCCGCACAGGTCGAAAAGGCCAAGGCCAATCCCAAACTGGCGGGCTGGTTCGTCGGCCAGACGATGAAGGCAACGGGCGGCAAGGCCAATCCCAAGGCGGTCAACGAGATCGTCACGGCCAAGCTGGGGCTTTGAATGGTCGATCTGCCCGATAGCGTCACGAATGGCCCCGCCCAGTCGGACTGGATGACGGTCCGTCCCGAGTGGATCGACTTCAACGGCCATCTCAACATGGCCTATTACAACGTCCTTTTCGACGAGGGCATCGACGATGTCTATCGCCTGATGGGCTTTGGCGCGGACTATGCGCGCACGCGCGGCATGACGACCTATGTAGCCGATTTTCGCGTGCGATACCTGCGCGAGCTGCATGAGGGCGACCGAGTGCGCTGCTCGGTGCAGCTGCTGGACCACGACGAAAAGCGCTTTCACAGCTTTCAGGAACTGCACCATGAGGATGGTTGGCTGGCTGCCACCGCCGAGGCGCTGACACTGCATGTCGACATGAGCGGGCCGCGCGTCGCCCCCATGCCCGAGGATATCGCGGCGCGGGTCGCCGCGTTGCAGGCCGCGCATGACAAGCTGCCCCGCCCCGAGGCCGTTGGCCTGCCCATGGGCATCCCCGCCAAGGGCGCGCGCAAGGGCTAGCCACTTTCATCCCACGCCGGGCTTGGATAGGCTGCGACCCGGACGACAAGGAACGAGGCCCAGATGGCAAGCTACGAGTACAAGGTGATCCCCGCCCCGACAAAGGGCGCCAAGGCGCCCGGCCTCAAGACCGCCGAGGCGCGCTTTGCCGCTACGATCGAGGACACGCTGAACGCACAGGCAGCAGAGGGGTGGGAGTATCTTCGCACCGATATCCTGCCGTCGGAAGAGCGTCAGGGATTGACCGGATCGCAGACCGTCTATCGCACGCTCATGGTATTTCGCCGCGCCAAGGCGGGTGAGGACAGCAGTGCCGGGGACGTGATTCAAACCGCGCAGGATGTGGCCGAGGCGGTCTCGCCCAGCGTGGACGTGGGTGGCCCTACGCGCCGCGAGCCGACGCTGACACCCGTCCAGCCGTCGCGCGGCGATCCCGCCCCCAAGCCGGAGGAGCCTGATCCGGATGCGCCCAAGCCCGAAGGCCCCGAGCCCGACGTCCCTGGGCCCGCAGAGCCTGCGCCCACAGAACCTGAGCAGCCGGACACGCCAAAGCCCGACGCACCGGATCCCGAAACCCCCAAGAAGGACTAAAGCGTTTCGCGAAAAACCTGACTCACAGAGTTTCGCGAAACGCAGCGCGACATAAAGGCGTTGCACGCGTTTCGCCTTTTGCTGATCCTCAGGTTAAATGCGAAAAGCTTTAGCGCTCAACAGCGCGGCGCCCCCCCGCCTCAGGCATCCACGTCGATGGCCAACGCATGAATACGCCCGATCAACTCGGGCCCGATGGCGGCATGGATCGCGCGATGGCGACCAAGACGCGACATCGGCGTCAACGCGCTTGCCCGAATGCGAACACGAAAGTGCGACTGACCGCCCTCAGGCGCACCCGCGTGGCCATGATGCGCCGCACTTTCGTCAATGACTTCAAGGAATTGCGCGTCAAAGCTGCGCTCTAATGCCGCGTGGATTTCTGCTGCCTTGTCCATCTTTCTACTCTTCGCCCCCTTCAACTTCGGTGCAATTAGACTAGAGTGTCTGCTTCGACTCGCAAAGGGGTACCCGATGAGCAAATCCGATCCATTTGGTTTCGACATGTCCGTCTCGTCGGCCAAGAAGAAGAATCCGCGCGGCCGGCGCGGGATGTCCGGCGCATCAGAGACATCCAAGCGTCAGTGCGAGCATGAGGGCTGCACGCAGCCCGGCCTTTACCGTGCGCCCAAGGCGCCGGATGTGCTGGATGAATTCTATTGGTTCTGCCAGGAGCATGTCCGCGAATATAACCTGAAGTGGAATTTCTTCGACGGCACCACCGAGGCCGAGATGAATGCCCAGATGTCCAAGGACAAGGTGTGGGAGCGCTCGACCAAGGCGTTTACCGACCCCGAGGCGCGCGCTTGGGCCCGCCTTGGCATCGAGGACCCGCATCAGGTGCTGGGCGTTAACGCCACGCGAAACCCGGGCAAGGAAAAATCGGGCGGCGGCAAGCGTCTTCCCCCGACCGAGCGGCAGGCGGTCGAAATCCTGGAGGCCAAGGACAGCGACACCAAGGCCGATCTGCGCAAGGCCTACCGCGCTCTGATCAAGGTGCTGCACCCGGACATGAACGGCGGGGATCGCAGTCAAGAAGAGCAGTTGCAGCAGGTGATGTGGGCGTGGGAGCAGCTCAAGAACAGCCGCAATTTCAAGTGAGCGCTGCGCCTCGCCGGTAAACGGAGTGGCGCGGCCCCTGCGCGCGCCCAGCGTGAGGCCCATACATTATTGTGGGCCTCTGAATCGGCCTGGCCCACCTGTGGGCGGGCCCCGAACAGCATATGAGTGAAGTATCACGCGCAAGATGATCTCCATCGCTTCCCGGCAGGGCATTGCTGCGCCTTGCCGTTTGGGCAGAGGATCAAAGTCCGGATCCGGAATTTACGCGCAAGGCTGATGGCTTGTCCCAAAGCTCGCCCCACAGAGTGTCAACCAATCTGGACAAATCGTTCATCTTTGCGCAGGATTACCGCAAGTAAACCTCGGCGGCTGGACTATGACGACGCGATACGCAAATCTTTTGATCGACGCTGCCGATACATTGTCAGAGGCCAGGACGGATGACGCCGCTTGGCAGGCCATCAACGTCATAGCACGCCGGATTGGCGCCAACGCGGTCAACGCCGGTGCATTTCTCACGGGCGCTTCGCAGATCGCATGGATGCGAAGCTCGATGACTACGGCTTGGCTCGATGACTATGCGGGGCAAAGCTTTCATGACAATGATCCTCTGATAAAGGGGGCCTTGGCGGGGGCGCTGCCCGTCCTCTATGACGTCGCAGCGCGTGATCGAGGCGACGGCACGGGCGGCCAATACAGCGACCTGCATGACGGGCTGATGAGCCATGACTACAACTACATGATCTCCCACAGCTGGTTCGACGGGGACATCAACAAGGGCATCGTTCTGAGTAGCAGGGAAGATCCAACGGATCTTTTCGGTCCGGGAACGATGCGTGCATTCTCTGCCGTGTCCGCCATGATGTCCTACAGGCTTCAGGCGCCTGACGGCAGCGGGCCCGATGGGCGGGCCTTCGGATCTAGCTGGCGCCAGTTGGAGGAGGATGAGCGCGACGTGGTCAGCTACCTCGCCATCGGCATGAGCGTGGATATGATCGCGCACAAGCTGAAAGAGAATGAGGCGACGATCCTGAGACTCATTGAAAGAGCATCCCTCAAGATGAACGCAGAGACCAAAGATCAGACCGTGGCACTTGCTTTGACGCGCGGGCTATTGGCGATCTGAAATCTGTCTGCCTGGCCCCTACATGCGGGGTATGGCGCAGACGCCTAGCCGGGTGGCTGGGGCGTTTGCGATCCGTCTCGTTGATGTTGTGCCGGATTTGCGGCCCCCGGCACTTGCGCCGGAGTTTCCGGATCCTGGTAGCGTTCAGGATCCGGACGCAAAAAGGCCCCGGACGATATCGCCGGGGCCTGCAATGTCGATGCGATAACGGATCAGCCCAGTTTGGCGTCCAATGTGATCTCGGCTGTGAGCAGCTTGGAAATCGGGCAGTTCTTCTTGGTTGCTTCAGCGATCTTCTGGAAATCCTCTTCGCTGATGCCGGGAATCTTGGCCGAGACGTCCAGATGCACCTTGGTGACGGCAAAGCCGCCATCGACCTCTGAGAGTGTCACAATGGCACTGGCATTGATTTCTTCGGCCTTCAGACCCTTTTCGCCAAGGCCCAGCGACATCGCCATCGCATAGCAGCTGGCATGGGCCGCTCCCACCAGTTCTTCGGGGTTCGTACCGGGCTCGTCCTCGAACCGGGTGTTGAAGCCGTAGGGCACATTCTTGATCGCCGCGCTTTCGGTGCTGACCTGCCCTTGGCCGGATTTCAGATCTCCGCTCCAAACCGCTGAACCTTTGCGTTCCATGTGTCGCTCCTTGGGTTTTTAAAATTTGAACCGCGCACATCCGGCGCGGCAAGGCCGCCCCTGCGACCCGTCTGGATGGCAACGCGGGGACGGCCCTGAAAGTTGCATTCCTGAAAGTTGATCGGACCCAAGCGCGTGCGGCTCAGGCCCCTGCAGCCACGAAGCTCAGCGAAACACCGTTGATGCAGTGACGCTTGCCGGTCGGTTCGGGGCCGTCGTCAAAGATATGCCCCAAGTGGCTGCCGCAACGCCGGCAATGGCATTCGGTGCGCAGGGAAAAGAACGAGCGGTCTTCCTTGGTGCCGATCGCGTTCTCCTTGGCCTCCCAAAAGCTGGGCCAGCCCGTGCCGCTGTCGTATTTCGTCTCGGATGAATAGAGCGGCAGATCGCAGCCGCGGCAGTTATACGATCCCTCGGCGGTGTTCTTGTCCAATGGCGAGGTAAAGGCGCGCTCGGTGCCCTCTTCGCGCATGACCTTGTATTCAAGCTCGCTCAGCATGGCGCGCCATTCGGCCTCGGTCCGGGTCACTTCGAACGTCCCGCTCTCAGAGGTGCTGGCCCCGCCCAGCCGGGCAAAGACCGTAGCCGAGCCTGCAACAAGCGCTGCTGTGATGAAATGGCGTCTATCCATTCGTTATGCTCCTAATCGATATGCGCAAACCCCTCTGGCCGCGCCATTTTCTTACAATGTGAAAGCATCGGGCCCGGCAAGCAAGTGCCGGGCCCGCGTTCTCACCTGATCGTGTAGGCGCGTGTGCGCCTCGCCCGCATGGCCTTACTCGGTTGCGGACAGGATCACCGTGTCAACCACGTGGATCACGCCGTTGGACTGCTCCACATCTGCGATGGTGACAGTGATCGTCTGGCCCTGCTCGTCTTCGAGCATGATCATGTCGCCGTCATAGGTGGCGTTCAGCATGCAGCCGCCCAGCGTAGGGACGACATGACTGCCGCCGTCATCGTCGATCATGCCCATGATCGCGCCAGACATCGCATCGGCGCCGACCACGTGGCAGGTCAGGATCTGCGCCAGCTGTTCCTTGTGCTCGGGCTTGAGCAGGGCCTCGACCGTGCCATCGGCCAGCTTGCCAAAGGCGGCATTGGTCGGGGCAAAGACAGTGAACGGGCCTTCACCCGACAGCGTCTCGACAAGGCCCGCGGCCTTGACGGCGGCGACCAGCGTGGTGTGATCGGCCGAATTCACGGCATTCTCGATGATGTTCTTGTCGGCATACATGGCCGCGCCGCCAACCATCGGGTTGTCGGCATAGGCGCCGGTGGCAAGGACGGCTGCGGTGGCAGTGGCGGTCATCATGGTCTTGAAAGTCATGAACTTCTCCTGGGGTTGCTCAGGCACTATCGCCTGTTGACCCTCACAGCCACGCAACCCGGCAAGATATAGTTTCAGAAAAAATCAAGATTGCTGCCAGCCGCGCAATTCTCAGAGCGGTGTGACCGATCCTGTCGCCAGAACGCTGCCCGTGGGCGCGCCGGTTGGCGAGCCGCCCGGCGGCTCGTCCGAGATGGCCAGAACACCGCCCGCCATGCGCGCGCCGATCGCCGGATCAACCTCCAGCCGTGCCGCATCCTGATCGGGCAGCACGCCCAAGGACACAGGCGCATCCTGCCCCGCGATCAGCCACAGCTCCAGCACGCGGCCCTCGGGCGCCGTGCCTGCACGTCGCTCGATGCTGAGCGTGCCACCATCCTCGTCGTAGCTGGCAAGGACCATGAGCGAGCCATCCTCGGCCGCGACCTGCGCGGTGTAATCCGGCGCACCGGGCAGAACCGGCCCCTGCCCCAGCAGCCCCGCATTCAGCGTCACATAGAGCGCCAGCGCCGCCGCAACCGCGCCGCCGACCAGCCAGCCAAGGCCGCGCAGCCCGGCAAAGGGCCGCCGCACCGCTGTGCCGCCGAAGATCTGCGCCTCGATCCGGCCCTGCAATGCAGGCGGCGGCGCGACCTCCTCTATCTCGTCGGTCAGCCCCGCCAGATCCTCGGCCCACGCGGCATAGAGCGCGCGCAGCTCCGGCTCGGCGACAAGGCGGGCCTCGAACGCCTCCGCTGCGCCCGCGTCCATCAGACCCAGCGCATACTCGCCCGCAAGGACGCGGTCGTCCTCGTCGTCATATGGCGGCTGGCCGGTCATCGCGTCAGGCACTCCTTGAGTTTCATCAGGCTGCGGCGCAGCCACGTTCGCATGGTATTGAGTGGCACATCAAAACGCGTGGCAAGTTCGGCATAGGTCTCGCCGTCCAGATACGCGCGGCGCACCGCTTCGGAATGGCCCTCGTCCAACTCATCAAGGCAGTGCGCGAGGTGTGTGCGCTCACTGCTGGCGATGGCCTGCGCCTCGGGTCCGGGTGCGGCATCGGCCATTGCCTCGGCAGCATCCAGCCCAGGCTGCGCCTCGCGCCGACGGCGCGCACGGTCGATGGCGGTGTTCCGCGCAATGGTGATGAGCCATGTCATCGGGCTGAGGCCGTTGGCGCGATAGCGATCGGCATGGCGCCATATCTTGACATAAGCCTCCTGCAACGCTTCTTCGGCCTCGGACCTGTCCTTCAAGACACGCAGGCAGATACCCAATAGTTTCGCGGACGTATGCGCATAAAGATCGGAAAATGCCGCGCGTTCGCCCATGGCGGCGCGGGCGATCAGAACTTCGATCTCGTCTCGCGTCACGTCGGCTATCGGTCCCGGATTGAGGATGGGCGGCATGCACCTTTGGTCCAGTGGTAGGGACAACCCCGCCCGAGCGCCAGCATTTCTTTCCCTTTCCCTTGCCCTTCCAAGCGATATGTTGCACCACAACAGGCAAATCACAGATGCGAAGTAAGGACCAATTGGAATGGCTGACGGCATGATCGACGCGCAAGCGAAACCGACCGAAGAGATCTCCGTGCGCGATGTCTTCGGCATCGAATCCGATATGAAAATCAAGGGGTTTGCCGAGCGGACCGAGCGCGTTCCCGACAATGACAGCACCTACAAGTTCGACCGCGACACGACGCTGGCGATCCTTGCCGGCTTTGCCCACAACCGCCGCGTCATGATCCAAGGGTATCACGGCACCGGCAAATCCACCCATATCGAACAGGTGGCAAGCCGCCTCAACTGGCCATGCGTGCGCGTCAACCTCGACAGCCATATCAGCCGGATCGACCTGATCGGCAAGGACGCGATCAAGCTGAAGGATGGCGTGCAGGTCACCGAGTTCCACGAGGGCATCCTGCCTTGGGCGCTGCGCAATCCGACCGCAATCGTCTTTGACGAATATGATGCGGGCCGCGCCGATGTGATGTTCGTGATCCAGCGCGTGCTGGAGGCGGACGGCAAGCTGACGCTGCTTGACCAGAACCAGGTGATCACGCCCAATCCCTATTTCCGCCTCTTCGCCACCGCCAACACGGTCGGCCTTGGCGACACCACGGGCCTTTACCACGGCACCCAGCAGATCAACCAGGGCCAGATGGACCGCTGGAGCCTCGTCGCCACGCTCAACTACCTCAGCCACGACGCCGAGGTCGCGATCGTGCTGTCCAAGAACCCGACCTACAACACCGCCGGGGGCCGCAAGACAATCAGCCAGATGGTGACGGTCGCCGACCTGACCCGAACCGCCTTCATGAACGGCGAGCTTTCGACGGTCATGTCGCCGCGCACCGTCATCGCGTGGGCACAGAACCAGAGCATCTTCCGCGATGTCGGCTATGCGTTCCGCCTGACGTTCCTGAATAAATGCGACGAGCTGGAGCGCCAGACTGTCGCCGAATTCTACCAGCGCTGCTTTGACGAGGAACTGCCCGAAAGCGCGGCGAGCGTGAGCCTCGGATGACCGCCCGGCTGCGCCTTGCATGAGGCGCAGCACCTGCAAGTCGGCGTCAAAGCCGCTCCGCGTTGAAGGATCCCAATGAAAAAACCATCCGACAACCCAGCCGATCCGTTCAAGAAGGCCCTCGCCGAGGCGACCAAGGTCATGTCGGGCGACCGCGAGTTGAATGTCAGCTATTCGGTCGATCCGGCGGGCATCTCGGGCGATTCCATGCGCCTGCCGCAGATCAGCCGCCGCATGTCCCGCGAAGAAGTGCTGCATGCGCGCGGCACCGCCGATGCGTTGGCGTTGCGCCACAAGTATCACAACGCGAAAACGCACGCCAAATACGTGCCCCCTGGCGCAATGGCCCGCGACATTTATGAGGCGATGGAGACGGCCCGCTGCGAGGCGGTGGGCGCGCGCACCATGCCCGGCACCGCCAGCAACATCGACGCCAAGATCGCCGCCGAGGCCGCGCGCTCGGGCTACGATCAGATCACCGATTCCGCCGACGCACCGCTGCACAAGGCCGCCGAATACCTGATCCGCCACCTCGCCACGGGCCGCGAGCTGCCCGAGGGCGCGCGCAATGTCATGGACCTCTGGCGCGGCTTTATCGAGGGCGAGGCGGGCGACACGCTGGAGAATCTGCAAGACACGCTTGCCGATCAGGGCGAATTCGCCAAATTCGCGCGCAAGGTGATCGAGGATCTGGGATACGGCGACCAGTTGGGCGACGACCCCGATGCCGAGGACGACGAGCAGGAGGACGAGGCCCAAGAGGACAACGACGACGATCAGGAGGACAGCGGCGGCGAGGACGACAGCGAAACCGAAGAGTCCGACGCCGAAGCCGAGCAATCCCAAGACGAGCAGCAAGACGCCTCTCAGGCTCAGGTCAGCATGGACGAAAGTGCCAATGAGGACGCGGGTGAGGATGCCGACATGCCCGACGGCGACGCTCCGATGGAGCCGCCCGCGCCCCAGCCTTTTTCCGATGCCGATCCGAATTATGCGGTCTATTCAACCCTCTTCGACGAGGAAATTCACGCCGAGGATCTGGCCGAGCCGGTCGAGTTGGAGCGCCTGCGCGCTTACCTTGACCAGCAGCTCGAGCCGCTGAAGGGCGCCGTCAGCCGCCTTGCCAACAAGCTTCAGCGACGCCTTCAGGCGCAGCAGAGCCGGTCGTGGGAGTTCGACCGCGAGGAAGGCATCCTTGACGCGGGCCGCCTTGCGCGCATCGTGGCCAGCCCCACGACCCCGCTCAGCTTCAAGGTCGAGAAGGACACCGAGTTTCGCGATACCGTCGTCACGCTTTTGCTGGACAACTCCGGCTCGATGCGGGGCCGGCCGATCAGCATCGCGGCCATCTGTGCAGACGTGCTGGCCCGCACGCTTGAGCGGTGCAACGTCAAGGTCGAGATCCTCGGCTTTACCACCCGCGCATGGAAGGGCGGGCAAAGCCGCGAGACATGGCTGGGCGAAGGGCGCCCGCAACTGCCGGGCCGCCTGAACGATCTGCGCCACATCATCTACAAATCGGCCGACAGCCCGATGCGCCGGACGCGCCAGAACCTCGGGTTGATGATGAAAGAGGGCCTGCTGAAGGAAAACATCGATGGCGAGGCGCTGGAATGGGCGCACCGCCGGATGATGGCCCGCCGCGAGGCGCGCAAGATCCTGATGGTGATCTCGGACGGCGCGCCGGTGGATGACAGCACCCTGTCGGTGAACCCCGCCAACTACCTTGAAAAGCACCTGCGCGACGTGATCGGCATGGTGGAAAAGCGCAAGGCGGTCGAGCTTCTGGCCATCGGTATCGGCCATGACGTGACGCGCTATTATGATCGCGCCGTCACCATCACGGATGTCGATCAGCTGGCCGGCGCAATGACCGAGCAGCTGGCCGCGCTCTTTGACTCCGATCCGCGGGCCCGCGCGCGCGTCATGGGCATTAAAAGGGCATCGTGATGTTCCAATCCTTCGAAAACAAATCCAGCCCCGAGCAAGGGCCGCCCCGGCTTGCCGCGCTGCGCGAGGCCATGGCGGCCGCGCAGGTGGATGGCTGGCTGGTCCCGCGCGCAGACGTGCATCAGGGCGAATACGTGGCGCCGGGGGACGAGCGGTTGGCGTGGCTCACCGGCTTTACCGGCTCGGCAGGGTTTGCCGCGATCACCCAAGACAAGGCGGGCGTTTTCGTCGATGGCCGCTACCGCACACAGGTGCGCAGCCAGACGGACACGGGCGCCTTTCAGCCCGTGGACTGGCCTGAGACCAAGCTGGCCCAATGGCTGCGCGCGGCGCTGCCCGATGGCGGGCGTGTCGGCTTTGACCCGTGGCTTCATACGCTCAAGGAGATGGACGATCTGGCCCGCGCCCTGAGCGGCACCGGCATCGAGTGCGTGCCCCACGCCAACCTGATCGACAGTATCTGGCCTGATCGCCCTGCCCCGCCTCTGGGCAAGATCACCACCTACCCTGATGATCTGGCTGGCAAGACCAGCGCCGAAAAGCGGGCCGAATTGGCTGAAAGGCTGAAGGCCCAAGGCCACCGCGCCGCAGTCCTGACCTTGCCGGACAGCATCGCGTGGCTGCTGAATATTCGCGGCGCCGATATCCCGCGCAACCCCATCCCCCATGCCTTCGCCATCCTGCACGACGACACGCGGGTCGAGCTGTATGTGCATCCGGACAAACTGGACGCCCTTCCGGCGAACTGCACGAAGGACGGCGTCTCTGCCCATGCCGACACGGGATTTACCGCAGCGCTGACGATTCTGTTGTCGCCGGTGCGCATTGATCCCGCATCGATCCCCGTTGCCGTCGTCGAGACGCTGCGGCAGACCGGGATCGACGCCGCCCATGAGGTTGATCCCTGCATCCTGCCCAAGGCGTGCAAGACCGAAGCCGAAATCGCCGCCACCCGCGCGGCGCATCTGCGCGACGGCGCGGCCGTCTGCGAAGCGCTGAGTTGGCTTGACGCGCAAGCGCCGGGCACCATCACCGAGATGGACGTTGTCACGCGGCTTGAGGAGGCGCGCCGCGCCACAGGCAAGCTGCTGGATATCAGCTTTGACACCATCGCGGGGGGCGGGCCGAACGGCGCGCTGGCCCATTACCGCGTATCCGAGACGTCGAACCGCACGCTGCAAGAGGGCGACCTGCTGGTTCTCGATGGCGGCGGGCAATATCTGGACGGGACAACCGACATCACCCGGACGCTGCCCATAGGCACACCCGGCACGGATGAGCGCGCGGCCTTTACCCGCGTGCTGCAAGGCATGATCGCCATCAGCCGCCTGCGGTTCCCCAAGGGTTTGGCGGGCCGCGACATGGATGCGCTGGCGCGCTATCCGCTCTGGCTGGCCGATCAGGACTATGCCCATGGCACCGGCCATGGGGTCGGCGTGTATCTGTGCGTCCACGAGGGGCCGCAGCGGATCAGCCGCGCCAGCGAGACCCCGCTGCAACCCGGCATGATCCTGTCGAACGAGCCGGGCTATTACCGCGAGGGCCATTTCGGCATCCGCATCGAAAACCTGCTGGTGGTGCAGCATGCCGCCCCCCTGCCCGGCAGCGATCCGGCCGACAGCGCCGCTGGTCGCCTCGCCTTCGAGACGTTGAATTTCGTGCCCATTGACCGCCGCCTGATCGACGTCGCAATGCTGGCGCAACCCGAGATCGACTGGATCAACGCCTATCACGCGCAGTGCCGGGAGAAAATCTCGCCTCTGCTCGGCCCGGATGCTTCGGAATGGCTCGACCGGGCGGCAGCACCCCTGTGACAAAACACACCCCTGACTGCGCTGGCCATAGCGCGCCAAAGGCGTCATGATCCCCGCTCGGTCCATAGGAAAAAGAGAGACACGTCCATGACGAAGATCACGATCACGCCAGCAAACGGCACATGGTCCATCCGCGCCGGCGGCGCCGTCATCGGTGAAAGCGGCAACGCGCTGGAGCTGGTCGAGGACGGGCATGCGCCGGTCGTCTACTTCCCGCGCGGCGATATCGCCACCGCCTTTCTCGACGCGAGCGAGCGCACCACCACCTGCCCGCACAAAGGCACCGCCAGCTATTATTCGATTGTCACGAAAAGCCGCACCATCGAAAATGCGGCGTGGAGCTATGAGAGCCCCAAGAGCGATGTCGCACAGATCGAGGGCCACCTTGCCTTTTCCACAGGCGATCTGGTGACAATCGAGCGGGTCTAAGGCCGCGCGCCTCACATCCCGGATGCGGCAGCGCGCGGTCACAGCATCAAGGTCTACCCATGTTCCTCGCGCGACAGTGACGCCAACGCGAGGTTGAATGCCTTGAGTGCGTCCACGTGATAGAGAACCCCCTTGTAGGTCGCCGGACCCTCGCCCTTGCCCTGCGTGACCACCGGGAGGTAATTCACTTCATGCGTCTCAAAGAGCGGCATCGCCGTCTCAAGCGTGGAGCCGATGTCGATTTTGATCCCCTTTTCGATCATCGCGCGGCAGATCTCTTCGGAGGGCGCGCTGTCATCGCCTGCCGGGCGCATCAGGCTGGCAACAGCCGTCATTGATAGCAAGTAGGCTTGTGGCCCCTCGGCCAGATGGATGCCCCGCCGCTTGAGCTGCGTCAGAAAGAACGAGCGCGTGACGAGGCGCGTGCCCAGCGCCGTCGATGTCGATACCGCCACCATCACCGCAAGCCCCGTCTGCCAATCCCCGGTCAGCTCGAACACGATCAGCGTGGTGGAAATCGGCGCGCCAAGGACCGCCGCCGCGACCGCCCCCATCCCCGCCAGCGCATAGAGCGAAAGAGAGCCAGACACATCCGGGAAGAGCGGTGTCGCGATCAGGCCGAAGGCCAGACCGGTCAACGCGCCCAGCATCAAGGATGGCGAAAAAACCCCGCCCCCCATGCGCCCGCCCAGCGTAATCGCCACCGCCAGCACCTTGAGCATGGCAAAGACGATCGCCTCGTGCAGCATGAGCTCGCCGGTCAGCGCGGCGGTCGTCGTCTCGTATCCGACGCCGATGATATGCGGAAACCAGATCGCGAGCCCGCCTAGCAATGCACCGGCAATGGCGGGCCGCATCCAGCCCGGCACTTTCAGGCGCCTGCACACCTCCGTGCCGAAATCCTCGGCCAGAAAAATGCTGCGCATCAGCACCGCCGCAACAACGCCGCAGATCAGGCCAAGGATCAGGAAGGCAGGCAATTCGACATAGAATTCCAGAACCGATGAGGTTGGGAGGACAAATTCCGTCAGCCCGCCAAATTCCAGCCGGTTGATCACCGTGCCCGCGACGCTGGCGATAACGATGGGCGCAAAGGCGTGGATGGCAAAATGGCGCAGCACCACCTCGAGCGCAAAGAGCGCACCCGCGATCGGCGCGTTGAACGACGCCGAGACCGCCGCCGCCACGGCGCAGCCCAAAAGGTCACGCCCATTCAGGCCGCTGGCATTGATGCGGTCGGCTGCCCAACTGGAAATGACACCCGCCAGATGCACCACCGGCCCCTCGCGCCCCGACGAGCCCCCCGCGCCCAGCGTGATCATCGACGCCGCCGCCGAGGCAAGGCCCGCGCGCCGCTCGACCCGGCCATTGTTCAGCGCGGCCCCCGCGATCACATCCGCGACCGACCGCACGCGCCCGTCATCGGTAAAGCGCGACAGGATCAGTCCCACGGCCAGCCCGCCAAGGATGGGAATCACAAGGATCCAGTACCACTCGAGGTCACCCGCAAAGCTGCCCAGGGTGCGTGGATCCTCGGCACCATAAAGGGTGCGCTGCAACCATGAGATGCCCTTGCGAAAAAGCAGCGCGCCAAATCCTGCGGCGATGCCGATCAAGAGCGCAATCAGCCAGAATTGAAACTGGCTGGGCCCCCGCGTCAGCAGCACGGTCCAGCCCCGCCGCGTTGCCGCGCGCGCATCCGCAAGGGTCCGGGAGGTGAATGAGGGGTCTGGCGTGCTCATTTAAGTCTCACAAGGCTCGATGCAGGCTCGATGCGCGTTCGGCTGGGCTGAGAAGAGGGCCCGAAGCTGACCAATCCCGAGCGCCCGGCGAGTGCGCCACACCTCTTGCATACCTCAATCCGTTGCGGGCTGAAACGCCTCTTGTTGCGCGTGTCAGCCGCGCGAATTTCACCGCACCTGCTATCCCTTTTCCCCGTTTCGTAGGCGCAGAACCGGTGCAAGCATCGCATAGATACCTCGCCAGCCCCCGCCTGACATGCGCCCACCTGTCATATGGCTACGCTGCGCCCCCAGTTCGGCATCAGGCGGGGCCTTGGCTACTTCTACCTGCCCGCACCGCGCCCCCATAACTGTGGCAATAATCGTCTCATCCAGCACCCAGCGCCCGCCGCAGCCCTCCGCACGATCGGCCTTTTGCGCGGCAAGCCAGTTTTCAAGACGGGGCACATCCGCAGCCGCCGCAGGTTTGCCGGGCAGGTAGAAGCCCGAATTGATCCGCAGGCAGATATTGTCCAGCAGCCGGACCGCGGGCCGATGCTCGGGCGGGACATCGCGCTTGGGAAAGTAGTTGAACCGCTCGGGGCCGCCGCGCAGAAAGACCGCCAGCGCCGTGCTCAGATCAATGCGCCTTTGCGCCATGATCCAGCCCAGCACGGGGCCGGGATGCGCCTCCCAATCATAACTGCAAGCCAGCCCGGCGAGATCCGCGCGACGCGCCCGGCGCATCACGTTCAGATGCGCGTCGGCATCGCCTTGAGTCCAATCTTGGCGGATCGGCATGTGCATGGGGCGGTGTCCTTATGTGCATGTAGGTTGAGACACCGCAAAGATGCCGCGCGATTCAGACCGCTTCTGGACGTGGGTGTGTCCCTTTTCTGGCAGAGTGCATTCCAGGGCTTGATGGAAATCGCTTGCCCCGACCAGCTTTGCAGGTAAACGTTCGGTGTATGCTTTCGCGAATTCTCGATCTGTTCAAAGGCCAGCCATCCGATCCGCTCCCCGAGCCGGACGCGCGCCTTGCGTTGGGGGCGCTCATGGTGCGCGTTGCCAAGTCGGATGGCGTTTATGAGTTGAATGAGATCAGCCGAATCGACGCGATCCTGGCACGTCTCAACAGTCTCGGTCCTGTGGACGCTGCCAAGATGCGCGCCACTTGCGAAAAGATCGAGGCCGAGGCGCCCAGCACGCGCAAGTTTGCCCTGCTGATCCGCGAAACCGTCAGCTTTGAGGCGCGCATCGAGGCACATGAAGCCCTGTGGCAAGTAATGCTGGCCGGAGGCGTGCCGTCAGAGCAGGAGATGGCCATCGTCGTTCAGGTGCGCGAGGCGCTCGGCCTCAGCAAGTCCGACTGCGAAGGCGCGAAATTGCGCGCCTCGCCCCTCTAGGTCGACTAACCAGTCTGACCAAGAAGCCGTGACCAATCTCGGCTCCCTTCAACAGAAGACAAATTCGCATCGCCTTCATCAACAGCACGTGCCGCATATTCACTTGCCCGTGATGTTCGATGAACAACCAGCGAGGCCGCGTATGTCGGGGTTGTATCCTTGAATGGATGGCTCCAAGGAGAGCGACATGAATGTCCTGCAGCGCAGTCTGACCCTGATCCTCATGGCGCTCCTCCTTCCGTGGGGGGCTTTTGGTGCGTCCTTTCCAGCGGTCGAAGTCCTGAGTGTTTCTGCTGAAAACATCATCGACCGGGTCGAGGTGAGTGCCTCGGAAAAACGCAAATGTCGCACGGCAAGCCTTCCAGGCTCGCCATGCGGTCCGGATATGAACGACGGGGCCGTTATTGCGATTTTTGCGGCGTCGCCTGTTGGTGATATCTTTTTTCGCGACGGTGATTGGCCCCGTGCCCGGCAAGGTCCGGCGCCCTCTACGGGTCCACCGCGATTTTCATGACCGAACCGCGCACTGCGCGTCACTTCCGTCATGAAAACAAGGACATATACAATGCTTACCCGACGAACCTTCACCGCCCTCGCGGCGGTAGCGGGCCTTGCTGCCTGTGCTCGACCTGCACCTCACGCCGTCTCGCCCGACGCACCTGAAGCACGCATCGCGCCGCAACATCCACCTCTTCCACGCTTCTACGGCGCCATCAACGACGAACCCTTTCCCGTCCCGGCCATTCCCGAGGGGTCGCTCGCGCCCGAATACTGGCGGCAGAAGGTCACCAACCCTTGGCCCGAGCATCCGCGTGGCACAATCATTGTCGATCCGGATGCCGCCATTCTCCACTTCGTCGAAAACCGGGAACAAGCCACACGCTACGGCGTCAGCGTCGGTGCGGCTGGCTTTGCTTGGGACGGGTCGGCCCGGCTTCAGTTCTGCCGTGCATGGCCGCGCTGGAAGGTCCCAGAGGCGATGATCGCCAGACAGCCGGACCTCGAGCCTTATTCGGTGGCCAATGGGGGGATGGATCCTGGCCCGGGCAATCCGATGGGCGCGCGCGCGCTCTACCTTTTTCAGAATGGCGTCGACACGCTGTATCGCGTTCACGGCGATGCCTCCCCCAAGGAATTGGGGAGTGCGGTATCATCAGGCTGCATCAGGATGCTGAATCAGGATGTGATCCATCTGCATGGCCAAGCCGTCCATGGTGCATCGGTGATCGTATTGCCATCCATGAAGCCGGAGAGCTTGCAGAGCGTGTATTGAAGCAAGACTGGCTGACCAAGGTCAAGGGCTACGCGCCAACGTAAACTGGCTTGCCGTAGTCCTTGACGCAGGATGCACGCGGCGGGACATACATCCCGACTGAACCACCTTGCCAATACGTCAAACCGGCTGGCAGTTTTGGCAGTTACTCGCGCCCCCCGAATACGGCGACCGCCGAGGTCCGCCCGGCACCTAGGGCCTCTACCGCGAAGCCGAAATGCGATGCGGCTGCGCTGCCGAGCGACCTTTCGCCCTCTGAGGCCGCAACCCAATCGGAGATGATCGCAGCAACATTTTCTCGCGTCAGGGTCGCTCCGGTTCCGCCGAGGCTGGCGGCTTGCAGCGCGAGGCTCGTCCATCCAGATGCCCCCTCCGGCAACAGTCCGAACACATCTTCGGGCAGCGCGTCGGGGTCGTTGGCAAGGCGTGCCAGTACCCGCTCGGCGACGGTGTCCAAGGCCTCACTGCGCTCAAGCCGATCATGTCCTGCGGCCGCGCGCGCTGCGTTTATTTCGTCAAATGCCAGTTCTCGTGCGGTCTCGGGCGTCAGCGGCTCGGCGTCGCCATCCCCCGCTGTCTCCGCGCCGGGACCAGAAAACGTCTGCACTGCATAGATCTCGTCGCCTTGCCCAGCGATACCAAACCCGAAACTGTCAAAGCCGTCTGACAGGATGTTCTCGCGATGACCGGGGCTTTGCATCCAGCCTTCGTGAAAGGCGCGCACGCGCGCCGCGTCCGGCGGGGCCGGGCAGCCTTCGCATTTTGCGATGTTTTCACCGCTGAGCCCCCAGCGGCTTCCTCCCGCCGCAAGGAAACGCTCGAACGGCGTTTCTCCTTCGGGCGTCACGTGATCGTAGTAGTCCCTTTCCAGCATGTCGGTCGCATGACCCTGCGCGACCTCATCCAATAGTGCGCTGGACCCGAGTTCAGAACGTCCTGCCTCGGCACGCGCAGCATTGGTCAGATCGAGCGCCTCCTGCCGCAACGCCGACAGGTCCCCCGTTTCCTGCGCGAATACGCAGCCAACGCTTGCCCCCAGCATTCCCATCGACAGAGCGAAGGGTGCCAACGCCCAGAGTCTGCTCCAGATCGTCCATCCACGGTTCTCGTTCATCGCAGCCCCCGTCCGTCGCGCAAACCAATCAACCGATGGAAAGGTTGTTCGTTCCCCGCCGGGTCGAAGCGTGCTTTCCATACGGGTCTGATGCGACGTGACGGCCAGAGGACCCACCGTCGGATATTAGCCACAAATGGAAGCCTGCCCAGATCCTGCTTCGGAAGCCGACGTCGCCATCTCGAATACTGGCTTCATGCCGCAGCGCCGCATGACGGCCCCGAGCGCAAACCGGAAGTGCAGCTATGCGAGGCAGCCTGTCGGCGATCCGGCACTACCGTTCGGGTATCAAGCCCTTTGGCGCGAACCTCATGACGACGAGTAGGATCGTGCCCATCATCAGATAGCGCATATACGCTGCCCCACTGACCAGGTGCTGCGCCAGGTTGGAGTCTTCGCCCAGCGGCCATGTCACCGTCGCCATGAACCAGTTACCGAATGGCTCGGCCTGGACCCACAGGAACCAGATGATGAACCCGCCCAGCACTGCGCCCCAGTTGTTCCCGGAACCGCCCAGGATCACCATCACCCACACCAGGAAGGTGAACCGCAGCGGGATATAGCTCGTCGGCGTGAGCTGGCCCTCGAGCGTGGTCAGCATCGCGCCCGCGACGCCGCAGGTGAAACAGCCGAGCACGAAGGTCTGAAGGTGACGCGCCTTGACGTTCTTGCCCATGGCGGCAGCGGCGTCGCGGTTGTCGCGGATGGCGCGCATCATCCGTCCCCAAGGGGAGCGCAGCGCACGTTCCGCGAACCACATGATGGTCGCCAGAACGGCGATGAACAGCACGGCGTAGCACAGCTTGACGAAGAGGCTGGCGGCATCGGAGAGATCCGCAGCGCCGAAGAAATTGGCGAGCGCGATGAACCAGTCCTGCTGGATCAGATCGACCTCGTATGGAACGGGGCGCGGGATGCCGGTGACGTTCTTCACGCCGCGCGACAGCCACTCCTCGTACTTGATGACGGCGATGATGATCTCAGCAATGCCAAGCGTGGCGATCGCCAGGTAGTCGGCGCGCAGCCCCAGCGCGATGCGCCCGATGAACCACCCTGCCCCGGCTGCGACCAGGCCGCCGATCGGCCAGGCCAGCAGCACCGGCAGCCCGGCACCGCCGAGATAGCCGCTCCGCGCGGCGTCGATCGACTCGATCGCGTCGGTCGCAGGACCGAAAAAATACCCGATGAGGAAATAGCCGACCACCAGCAGAACCAATGTCACCGGCCATTTGATCACCGGCGGTGCCACGCGCCGTGCAAA
This sequence comes from Roseovarius sp. D0-M9, assembly GCF_037083805.1. Taxonomy (NCBI): domain Bacteria; kingdom Pseudomonadati; phylum Pseudomonadota; class Alphaproteobacteria; order Rhodobacterales; family Roseobacteraceae; genus Roseovarius; species Roseovarius sp. D0-M9. The sequence continues at coordinate 126,727 of NZ_JBAPKZ010000008.1, forward strand.
GATGATGGCCGCCACCGTGCCGACCAGGCTCAGAAGCGACAGCGCGATGTCGCCGCCGGCAACGGCCCAGGCCTCGGTCACCGGCGGCATGGAGACCAGCACCGCCGTCAGCCCGCCCAGCGCCGTGAAGCCCATGACCCCGACATTGAAGAGACCCGCATAGCCCCACTGCATGTTGACGCCCAAGGCCATCACCGCCGAGATGACGCAGAGATTGAAGATGCCGAAGGCGACGTTCCAGCTCTGATAGAAGCCAACCATGATCAGCACGAGGACCAAAAGACCGTACAGGAGCGCAACCCTTTGTGTCATATCACTTTCCCGCGGATGATGCCCGTCGGCCGGATAAGCAGGACCGCGACCAGAATGATGAAGGAGACCGCAAACTTGTAGTCCGTCGACAACAGCTGGACGAGGCCCTCCGGTGCCCAGCCCTCCGGGCCGAGATAGGCCAGAAACTTCTTGAAGGCGTAGGTCACCATCACCTCGGAGAAGGCGACGATAAAGGCGCCCAGAATCGCACCGACCGGCTGCCCGATGCCTCCGAGAATGGTCGCGGCAAAGATCGGCAAGAGGATCTGCAGGAAGATGAACGGCTTGTAGGTCTTGTCGAGGCCATAGAGCGTCCCGGCGATGGCGGCGAGCGAGGCGGCGATGATCCAGGCGATCATGACCACGCGGTCCGGATTGATGCCGCAGAGCAGCGCCAGATCCTCGTCGTCCGAATAAGCGCGCATCGCTTTGCCGGAGCGCGTCTTCTGCAAGAACCAGAAGAGCCAGGCTACGACGATGACCGCGACGACAACGGTGATCACCTGAGACTGCTTGATGGCGATGCCCTCGTCGAGGCCGAGCAGGTCACGTGACTCGAACGCGCCGATGATAAAGCGCTCGCCGTCGGCGAAACTCTGGTCAGCCGGCCCGATGATGATGCGGATCAACCCGGCCAGCACGAACATCACGCCGACCGAGGCGATGGCGAAGACGATTGGGTTGGAGCGTTGGCGGCGATAGAAACGGAAGACCATGCGATCCGTCAGCAGCGCGACGCCGATCGCCGCCAATATTCCCACCGGCAGGGCCAGAAGTGCGGTCGGCAAGGGGGCGATCCCCACCCCCATGGCCTGAAGGAACCATGTCACGAGGATCGTGATCATGGTTCCGAATGACATCAACTCACCGTGCGAGAAGTTGGCGAATTTCAGAATTCCAAAAATTATTGTGACGCCAAGCGCCCCCAGAGCGAGTTGCGCGCCGTAGGCGGTCGCCGGAACGACGACGAAATTGGCGAACAGTGCAAGCGCGTTAAGAACCTCCATTCAACCTCCCAGAAAGGACCGGCGCACTTCTTCGTTGGCAAGAAGCGCTTCTCCGGTGTCGGTGAATCGGTTGCGGCCTTGAACCATGACGAAGCCATGATCGGCGATCTCCAGCGCCTGGCGCGCGTTCTGCTCGACCATCAGGATGGCGACGCCGGTCCTGGCGATCTCCAGGATCTTGTCAAACAGCTCATCCATCACGATCGGCGAGACGCCGGCTGTCGGTTCGTCGAGCATCAGAAGATCCGGGCGGGTCATCAGCGCGCGGCCGACGGCCACCTGCTGGCGCTGCCCGCCAGAGAGTTCGCCCGCCGGCTGGTTGCGTTTCTCGGCCAGGATGGGGAACAGGCTGAAGACCTGATCCTTCGTCTCCTCGATGTCGTTGTCCTGGCGGATGAAGGCCCCCATTTCGAGGTTCTCTTCCACGGTCAGCGAGACGAAGACGTTGCGGTTCTGTGGCACGAAAGCCATTCCCTCGGGGACTCGGTCCTGCGGAGCGAGGTTGGTGATGTCCTTGCCGTTCAGCGTGACCGTGCCTTCGCGCAGGTCGAGCATGCCGAAGACGGCCTTCATCGCCGTGGACTTGCCGGCGCCGTTCGGGCCGACGACAACCGCGATCTCGCCCTGTTCCACGGTGATGGTGCAATCGTGGATGATGTCGGCGCCGCCGTATCCACCGGTCAGGCCAGTCGCGCTCAGGAAACTCATGCTGGCGCCTTCCGCTCGTGCTTGCGGCCGGTGCCAAGATACGCCTCGATGACGTCCTCGTTATTCTTGACCTCCTCAATGGTGCCTTGGGTGAGAAGCTTGCCGTCGGCCATGACGATGACGGGGTTGCAAAGGCGGGCGATGAAATCCATGTCGTGCTCGATCAGGCAGAATGTGTAGCCGCGCTCTTCGTTGAGGCGCTTGATCGAGGTTGCGATGGTCTTCAAAAGGGTGCGGTTCACACCAGCGCCAACCTCGTCGAGAAATACGATCTTGGCGTCGACCATCATGGTGCGGCCCAGCTCCAGCAGCTTCTTCTGGCCGCCCGACAGATTGCCGGCAAGCTCATCCTTCAGGTGGTCGATCTCAAGGAATTGGACGACGTCCAGCGCCCGCTCGCGGTTCTTTGCCTCGACCTCGCTGACCCGCCCGATATTGAACCAGCTGTGGCGCAGTTGCTCGCCGGGCTGATCGCCGGGCACGACCAGCAGGTTCTCCAGAACTGTCAGCGTGGGGAATTCATGCGCGATCTGGAAGGTGCGCAACAGGCCCTTGTGGAAAAGCTCGTGCGGCTCCAGGCCGGTAACGTCCTCGCCGTCCAGGGAGATGATGCCGGAGGATGGCGGGAATACGCCCGCAATGATGTTGAACAGCGTCGTCTTGCCCGCGCCGTTAGGGCCGATCAGCCCCGTGATCGAGCCCTTCTCGATAGACAGCGAGACGCCATCGACTGCGCGGATGCCACCGAAATTCTTGGCGACGTTTTCGACTGTTATCATTCAATCAATCCCGTTGCCGGTACAGCAGGAACGGCTGGGGGCAGCCGCCCCAACCGTTCCCGTGAAGCTGGGCCGTCGTCCGGCGAGGCACTTAGTGGTACATCACCGTTTCAAACTTGCCGCCCTTGACCTCCGTCTCGCGGAAGCTGCCGGCAGACTCGCCTGGCTCGATCAGCTCAAGAGCTGTGCCGCCGACATAGTCGATTTCACCGCCCTCGGCCAGAATCTCAAGGCCCTTGGCGAGCTCGCCCGGGTAGATCTTCTCACCCGGAGCGTTGGCGACGTCGAACACCTTGTCCTTGTAGACGGAACTGTCGGTCGAATCTGCCGCCTGCATGGCGAGCAGCATGAGCGCTGAGGCGTCGTAGGCTTCGGGCACATATGGGTCGTCACCCGTGAAATCATTGCCCTCCGCAAGGTCAGCCAACATCGAGGCACCCGGGCTGTCAGTGCCCGGATTGGTGCCGATCGAACCGTCCAGCGCGTCACCGAAGTGATTGGTCAAAGCCTCGCCAACCATGCCGTCCGGCAGCACGAACTTCTCGAAGGCACCGGTATCGAGGGAGGCCTGGATCATGCCCTTGCCGCCCTGGTCGAGGTAACCAGCCACGATCAGCACTTCGCCGCCAGCCGATGCCAGCGTGCCGACCTCGGCCGAGTAGTCGGCCTTGCCGTCCTCATGCGCCGCGACGGCGGTGATCTCGCCGCCCTTGGCCTTGAAGGCCGCCTCGATCGCATCGGCGAGACCCTTGCCGTAGTCGTTGTTGGTATAGGTCAGCGCGGCCGAAGAAATCTCGCGCCGCTCGAGGATGTTGGCGATGATCTCGCCCTGGCGCGCGTCCGACGGGGCCGTGCGGAAGAAATAGCCGTCGTCTTCGATTGTCGACAGTGCCGGCGAGGTCGCCGACGGGGAGATCATGACGATGCCATTGGCGCGCACGACGTTGTTGAGCACTGCCGTGGTGGCCCCGGAGCAGGTTGCCCCGTTGATGCCGTGGACGCCGTCGGAAGTTATCAGGCGCTCGGCCGCGGCCGTGGCAGCGCCGGCATCGATGCAGGTGCTGTCGCCGCGGACCGAGACGACTTCGCGACCACCGAGGAAAATGCCGCTGTCCGACACCTCCTTGATCGCCATTTCGCCGCCCAGCGCCATCGGCTTGACAAGAGACTCGGTCGGGCCCGTGAAGCCCTGCAGCATGCCGATCTTGACCGGATCCTGCGCCGAGGCGCCCGTTGCGACGGCCGCCCAGAACGCGGCCGACAAAAGTGTGGCAGACAGTTTTCTCATGGTTAGACCTCCCCTAGGGTTACAACTCTATTGGTCGTTGGATAAAGAGTATACATAACAAAATTGATGTTTCCACCCATCGTTATGTCAGGGGCTAAACGGTGGATCTTCGTCAGGCATCTGGACTGCCGCCATCGAGTGGTCCGGATTGATTGTTCGTACATCTAGTGGCGGCGCCAACGTTCGATGAGGATTTGGGCCTCAGAGGTGCGCCCCTCAGCTTTCGTGACCGAACTGATGGGCGACCCGGAGTATGGTGCCATTTGCCCACAAGAAGCGCCGAGCGAGCGCACACCTGTCTGACTTGCGGAGGGCGCTTGCTCTGCATGCATGGTCAGGATGGACCGGATTGATATCGGTGCGAATACGTGAAGCGCTGCGGAAAATCGGATGTCGGCATATCCCGCGTGCGCTGTAGGGCTGCCGATTAAAGACACCGAAAACGGCAACCTGACATGTTCGGATTGCGTTGCCGTGCAGCAGGCATGCCAAAGCTGTCAGAATGGCTGGCTCATTGAGCGCCGGGGCGCATGCCGCCGCGCGCCACGTAGGTGCGGGTGATCGAGCGGTAGGTTGTCGTGGGTATGCTCGAGTGTCTCCGGGTCTTCCCTCGGCCAGAAACGCAGCGCAGCCACGATGCCGCCTCCGGCGACTGCTGCCAGAACGGTAAGTGCAACGACGGAGCCGAACCGCGTCATCAGCCACCCCGACAGCGGATAGGTTACGAGCCAGCAGGCGTGGCTCAACGCGAACTGCGCCGCGAAAAGCGCGGGGCGGTCCTCGGCATGCGCGGAGCGGCGCAGGAGCCGTCCCGACGGCGTCAGAACGGTGGAATAGCCCAGCCCTACCAGCAGCCACGCGCCAAGCTGGACCGGCCAGACAAGGCCAAAAGTTGCGACCTCACCTGCCAACCCCAGAAGAGTCAGCACCATCAACACGGCACCGCCCACCATCACCGGGCGGTCTGGCACCTTGTCCAGAACGCGCGGCAGCATCAGTGCCGCAATCATCGACCCGGCCCCGAAGCAGAACAGGCTCCAGGCCAACGCGGATGCGTCCAGCCCCAGCGTGCTGCGCACCAGGACGACGGAATTGACCAGCACCATTGCCCCTGCCGCAGCAGCAGCCATGTTCAGCGCCAGCAGCCCGCGAAGACGCGGTGTGGCAAGGTAGATCCGGACGCCGCGGGTGGTGCGGTCGTAGATGCTTCTTGGCGCTGAGGGTTTCGGGCTGGGCAGCAGCACCGAGACGACCAGTGCCGCCGAGGCTGCAAATCCCACCACTGTTCCGAGGAAGAGGGAATTATAGCTCATCACTGCCAGCAACAGCCCGGCCAGCATGGGGCTGACGATGTTTTCCAGATCGTAGGCCAGCCGAGACAGCGACAACGCCCGGGTATAGCGCGCTTCTTCCGGCAGCACGTCGGGGATTGTCGCCTGAAATGTCGGCGTGAACGCCGCCGAGGCGGATTGGAGCAAAAAGATCAGGACATAGACCTGCCAGACCTCGGTCACGAAGGGCAGGCATAAAGCCACACCCGCCCTCACGAGATCCAGCGCCACGAGTAACGCGCGGCGCGGCACACGGTCCGCGAAGGCGCCCGCGAGCGGGGCGATGCCGACATAGGCCACCATCTTGATCGTGAAGACCGTGCCCAGCACCAGGCCTGCGTTGTCCCCTGCCAGATCGTAGGCCAGTAGCCCGAGAGCGACCGTGGCAAGCCCCGTGCCCAACAGCGCCACGACCTGTGCTGCGAAAAGATGGCGGTAGCTGCGGTCAGCAAGGACTCCAAGCATTGGGCTGCCTCAGAGGTAGCGGGAGATGGCTTTCATCTCGTCGCGGTCTGCGGTTGAGTGTTCGGCGTCGAGGCAATGATCCAGGTGATCGTGGATCAGGGCCCGCTTGGCGTTGGCGACCGCCTTTTCCACCGCCTGCATCTGTTGCGCGATTTCGAGGCAGGGCTTTCCCGCCTCGATCATGTCGATAACGGCACGAAGATGCCCATCGGCACGCTTCAGCCGGACGATGAGGGCGGGATGGGTTGCGTGGACATGAGGCTTCGTCATAAAAGAACGTTATCCTCCCCCAGAGGATAGAACAAGATGGCGCGATCAGCGTGCTGCGAACTGAAAACGAGCAGGCAGGCAAACCGGTGAAACACTTGCGGACATTTGGACAGAATGCACTTGCGGCGCTTCTTTGCCTGTCGCTAACAGTCTGGTCCATCGCCCCAACCGCAAACCACGCCCCTTTGGTGTTTGAAGTCGTGGCCGACCATGCCGAGATGATTGCCGACCACGGCCATTCGCATGGGCTGGAGGAGGACCTTTACTGGGCGCTTCATGGACATAGCCATGACGTGGCCGACCATGATCACAGTCAGGCACTACTCGCCCTCGGTGCCGGCACGCATCCGTCCTGGGGCTATCGCGACAATTTCCGGCTCCGTCCTTCATCCAGCGGGCCGCACCGGGTTTATATGATCGAACGACCTCCGAGGGTCTGATCGCCGCCGCCCTGGCGCGGCCTCACTGATCAACCAAAACAACATCGGAGATCCATCCATGACCTCGACTTCGCGGGTCCTGCGAGCCCTGGCGCCACGCCAGACGGTCACGCTGATTTTTTTACTGCTGGCGGCCTTCCTCCTGACCGTCAGCCAGGCCCTTGCCCATAACGTCACCGCAGGTGACGCGGGCTACATCCAGGAAATCTGGGGGGTGAAGATCATCCCCTTCATCTATCTCGGCGCCAAGCACATGGTAACCGGCTACGACCACATCCTGTTCCTGCTCGGCGTTGTCTTTTTCCTCTACAGGATGAAGGACGTCGGCATCTATGTCAGCCTCTTTGCCATCGGTCATTCGGTCACGATGCTTCTGGGCGTCTGGTATGGCTGGGGTATCAACGCCTACATCATTGACGCGATCATCGGCCTGTCGGTGGTCTACAAGGCGCTCGACAACCTTGGTTACTATCAGAAATGGTTCGGGTTCCAGCCCAATACCAAGGCCGCGACACTGATCTTCGGTCTGTTCCACGGCACCGGACTGGCGACCAAGATCCTTGAATACGACATCCCGCAAGACGGGCTTCTGGCCAACCTGCTGGCCTTCAACGTCGGCGTCGAGGTGGGCCAGCTGCTCGCCCTCGCCGTGATCCTGATCGTCATGGGCTACTGGCGGCGCCACCCCAACTTCATGCAGCAGGCCATTGTCGCAAACGTCGTGATGATGGGCCTCGGCATCTGGCTGACTGTCTATCAGGTCGCCGGTTACATCGCTTCAACCTAAGCCAAGATTGGATATCACATGAACAACGCACCCAGACCCAACCTCGAAGATCTGCCGACCAAGGCGAAACTCCTCCGCTCCAGCATCATTGCGGGCATCGGCGCCGTCGCGATCATGGTCACCATCTATCTGCCAGCGGAACACGCCATTGACCCCACCGGCGTTGGCCGCGTGCTTGGGCTGACGGACATGGGCGAGATCAAGGTTCAGCTTGCTGAAGAGGCCGAGGCGGATCGCTTGCTGGACGAGCAGCGTGCTCAGGATCAGTCCTCGAGCGTTCTCGACGCCGTCTTCGGCCTGTTCATCGGCACAGCCCACGCGCAGGAAGCGGAACAAGTCTGGCAAGACGAGGTGACATTCGTCCTCGAACCTGGGGCCACCGCGGAAATCAAGATGACGATGGAAGCCGGAAATGTCACCGATTACGCGTGGACAGCGACCGGGGGGCGGGTCAACTTTGACCTGCATGCCCATAGCGGCGGCGAGTCGGTTGACTATGAACGCGGCGCCGGTCAAATCGAAGGTGAAGGCAGCATCGAAGCCCCCTTCACCGGTGATCATGGCTGGTTCTGGCGCAACCGCGACAGCACGCCGATCACGATGACGATCCGGCTGCGTGGTGAGTATAATGAGATCGTCGAGACCTATTGATCCCCGATGCGGTCATTCGCCGCGCTGCTCGCGAATGGCCGGAGGGTGTCGATCCAGCAATTCCGGATGATGCGAGACATCCACGCATCAGCGCGTGTGCCAGGCGTGAAGCCATCGCGATGGTGAAGACACTTTTCAAGCGAGGCCTGAACCAGATCACCGGCTTGATCCGCCCCCCCTGCCACGGCTGCGCGAAAA
>NZ_JBAPKZ010000009.1:0-129885 GCF_037083805.1 Roseovarius sp. D0-M9
GGCCTCCAAGGCACCGCCTCGTCGTCCCGCCAACTCCCCAACCGCGCCTCAGCGCCGCCGGTGAAGGGGGTTCTACGGCCACTTCCCAATACCCGCAACCCTTTTTTTCGACAAAGGGTAGGTTTTATCGGATTTTCCTGATTTTCACATGATTTTATGGGGTTAAGGTCTGTTTGTTACGGTCGGGCCGGCGGCCGCGCAAGTTTGTGACTGCCTTTCCCTTAGGTGATGATCGGGAATCGTCGCCCAAGGCATCCTGCGGCAGGTGAGCGATCCATCAAAGCGCCTCACATCAGCCGAGTCGGCCGCCGAATCCCGGATGAATCACTGCCTCTGCCTCCGCATCAAAGCAAAAGGGCGAGGCCACCTCCGTGATCCCGCCCCTCCACCATGATCTGCGCACCCCTCCCGGGGCCACGGCGCTACCGCTTGTGAATCACCGCCACTTGGTCACGCCGCTTCTTCTGATACTTCACGGGATGCACGATGCAGGCCGAGATATCGGGGATAAGCGCATTGAACTGCGCTGCGACGTCGGGATCGGAATGCTGAAACTCCCGTGTGTCGATATAGGACCGCAGCAGCGCCGCCGTCTTGGTTATCCCGCGCACCTCATAGGGCTCGGGCTGCCAGCGCAAATCCTCGATCACATAAAGGCCCCCCGACGGCATCTTGGGGAAAATCTCGAGAAAGGCGTTCTGCTGGTGATGGCTGGCGTGACTGGCATCGTCGATCACGATGTCCGGGGCATCCATCCTGGCTGCGGCCTCGGCGATCGCGGCCCGATCATCCATATCGCAGCGATGAAAGGTAAAACGGTCGTGGTCGAACCACGAGAAATCCGACACATCCAGCCCGTGGATATGGGCATTGGGGAAATACTCCAGCCACATACGAACCGATGGCAGGTCAGTTGTCTCGCGGTCGGCGTGCGCGCCCGTCTCCGGACCGCCAATCAGCAGGCCCATCTCCAGAAAGTTGATCTTGCGCGCCCGGTAGGGGTGAAAGAGCATATGATACAGCTCGGTGTAGCGATGCTTGGTCGATCCCTTGTCCGAGCCAAAGCGATCGGCGAGGTCGGTCAGGTTGATCGGGTTCTTTTTCTTGGTGTCGCCTTGATCCAACATTTCTCGCTTCCTCATTCTGCCGCTTCGGCGTTGGGTTTCTTGGACATGATCGGAGCCTGTGTCGGATCGATCCCGTGCTTTTTCAAAAGCTGGTCGATAAGGCCGCCCTCATCCGGCAGACCGCCTGGGCGCGAGGCCAGAAATTCCCGGATGCGCCGACCGTAAAGATGAATCGAGGTCGTCTTTTCGGTCAGATAGCTCTCGGCACTCTCGGCCCGCGCGGCTTTCACCATGCGGCGGCGCTTGTCGAACGGAACCGGGTAGAGCACCTCGCGCGGAAAGGCGTATTTGTCCTCGCCCGTCTTGTGAACATAGTGCGTCACGGCCTGCGGGCCCCAGACCCCCCAGGGCAAATCGCTGCAATGCACAGGAGTGCCCGCATCCTTTTGCGCCTGAAGCTTGGCCTTGGCGCCATCGCTATACCATTCGGGAATGCCATATTCATCATGGCTCATCTCGAGCAGGCCCGCCAACGCAGGGCTGTCTTGCGGCAGGCCCAGAACGCCGCCATTGATGTGGCTCTCGCTCTCCCAGCCGTAATAATGCCCAGTCGCTGTCTCGAAAGGCTTCATGCAGTAGGCATCGGTATCGGCCCAGATCGTATGCTCGGACTGGGTCAGCATGTGATAGCGAAAGACATCCGAAAAAAGCGCAAGGCTTCCTGTGCGGCCATGCGCGATGAACTCGTCCCGCTTGAGGATTGTATCGCCATGCACCACCGCCGCGCCGTCCGGCACATTCTGAACCGGGCCATAATGATAAAGCGTGACGTCATGGCCCGCATCCAGAAAGGACTGCACGCAAAGTTGCTCGACATAACTCAGCGGGCCCTCGACCCATAGCATGGCGATATAGTGGAGTTTACTCATGTTCCGCCTCAAGCAGCTGGATTGTGTTGTACGTAGATCGGTGCATCCCGCTTGCCCTCAGCAGTAACAGAAAGCCTTCAGACCAAGCAATCTTTTGCAAGGGCGTCAGACAGGCCAAAGCTCTGGACGGATTTGCGATCAACTTGGCAGTCAACCCGCGCTTAGCCCGTCTCACGCGACCATACCGGTGAAGAGATCACATCAATTTCGTGCTTTTTCAAAATCTTGTCCATGTAGCTGCCAATCTGCGGATAGCCCCCGATGGACGATAGGTACTCTCGAACCCTGCGCCCGTAAAAATGCACTGAATATGTCTCGGGCGCGATGAGGCTTTCGATCTTGTCCGCCATCCGTGTTTTCATCAGCTTGCGGCGATCCCGAAAGTTGACCGGATACAGGCCCGACACTGGCAGCGCATATTTCGCCTCCCCAGTCTTGTTCAGGTAGTGGGTCAGCGCATGAGGGCCCCACACGCCCCACGGCAGATCTCCGACATGGATGGGCTGGCCAGCATTCTTCGACATCTCCATCCGCCGCTTCTCGGGGTCGGAATACCATTCGGGTATGCAATATTCGTCTTCGGTCATCTCCAGAAGCTGTCCCAGGGCATCACTATCCGCGGGCAGACCAAGCACCCCACCGTTTATGAGGTCGTCAGACGCCCATCCATAAAAATGCCCCGTAGCGGTTTCGAAGGTTTTGACACAATAGGCGTCCAGATCTGCCCAAATCATCCGGTCGCACTTCTGCAGCAGGTGATATCGGAAAACGTCCGAAAACAGCGCAAAGCTACCGGTTTTGCCATGACGCAGAAAATTGTCGGCCCGCAAGATGGTGTTGCCATCGACCAACTCTACAAAATCCGGCGCGTTCGGGATCGCACCATAATGAAACAATTTGACGTGGTGGCCCGCATCCACAAAGGATTTCGCACAAAGGATCTCCACGAAGCTCAGTCGCCCTTCGACCCACAACATTCCAATTTCGCACTCATTCGTCATCTTATCAGTCCACTACTATCTACTGCTTTGCACAGAAGCTGGATTAGCCGTTCTCATGGGCATTGGCAGAGCGTTCATCCCAACAGCTTTGCCTCGCGATTGTTATGCCGCGAAGAACAAAGCCCTTCCAACAAATTCCAATGCGCCTTATGATTTTTCAAAAAAAAGTCAGAAATGAGGCAAATATGCAGAATATGATCGAGTGCCGTGGCATTGCGATGCCGCATGACGAGCGGTTCATTAACACTAAAGTCCACAAACGACTGAGCCAGGACATGTATGAGACGCCTGAGGTTCTCGGGCTGGAAAAGTTCATCAAGTCGAGCGACCGCATCCTTGAGCTTGGAGCGGGCTTGGGATTCATTTCCAGCTACTTAGTCAAGCATCTGGGTGTCGACCATGTAACCTGCGTGGAGGCCAACCCACAGCTCTGCAATTATATTGAACGCGTGCACCGGGCCAATGAGATTGAGAACGCCTCCATCACCAATGCGGTGGCGCTTTCGGATTCCGCGACCTGGCCAAAAGACGACGTCATGCCGTTTTACGTGACTGACCCATTCTGGTCGTCCTCCTTAAGCGAGCCGCAGAACAAGCCGTCGACAATAACCCATGTTGCCGCGACGCGTTTGAGTGACATGATCAAACGAGAAAACCCCAGCGTCATCGTATGTGACATCGAAGGTGGAGAAGCCTCTCTATTCGACAGCGTGGATCTCAAAGGCGTCCGTGCAATCTATATGGAGTTGCATACGCGCGTGTATGGCGGCGCCGGCATACGCAAGGTCTTCGACGACATGCATCGCCACAATTTCTTCTATCACCAAAAAGCGTCATGTGCGGACGTGGTGCTTTTCGAGCGGCTCAAGATGCATTGATCCCGGCGCAGCAGATGGCAAATCTGCTCGAGACTTTGTCGGTCATCCGGCGCTCAGGAGAGTAACGCGGCTCCGCGCGGCGATGTCGGCTGTGTCGCGATCATAAAGCCGGGTCAGATGCGCGCGCTCGGAGGCGGTCCATGGATCATAGCCGGGATACTCGGACCCGCGCGGGTAGGCGTCCTGTATCTCGACGCGCCGCGCGAGGGCGGCTTCCGCCCCGTTGCGCTCGATCTCGATCAGCAGTTCCTGCACGGCGCGGTGGCTGGCCGACGGCCTGCCCCGCTTTCGCTTGGGCGAGACCAGCGTATCGGGGTCAATGTCTGGCCCACAGAGATTGCCGATCACCACCTGTGACAGATCGCCAAAATCCTCGTGCCGCCACAGCATCAGCTGGGCCTGCGGAAAACATGTTTCGATCACGTCGATGAATCCGCTCCAACTGGGCAGGTTCGACAGCACCGCACGCTTCATCAGCGCCTCGGGGATCACGTTCTCGCCCTTGGCCGACCGCAGGAATTCGATGAAGGTCGAGGCAAAGAAATCAGCATAGTTGCGAATGGCCAGATGCACCTCGGTCACCGGATAAGGGACATGCCCGGCAAAGATCGGGACCAGCACGTCGCGCCGATTGTAGAGCTGGCCAGAGCGCACGCAGTGCCCGCTGTGACCGGGCATGTTCTCGTCCGAAATGATGATGCGCTCACCGGGACCTGCGCCGATCCCATCGAAAAACGTCTGCGCCTTGCGGCTCAGCACCTCGTCCGGCACCTTGGTTTTGTAGTTCAGGCCCAGCTTTTCATATCCGTTCAGCTGGCACGGAACGGTGTAGTGCTTGCGCGTGTCGCGATGATGAACGTAATGCACCCCGCTCTTGCGCATCCGCCCGGCGTTGCGTTGCAGGATCGACTGGATGTGGCTGGTCGCCGTTTTATGAACGCCGCCATGCACCACCACGACGGGTGTGTCGCTGTCCATGTGTTCAGCCCTCAGCCATCTCCGGCGCGGCATTGATCGCCTTGATCTGATCACGGAACGCATCCCAGCCGTCGCGCAGGCGCAACTCTTCGATCCGGCCGCGGTGCCATTCGGTCGCCGCCTTATGGAGGCGTGCCAACTCGGGATCCTTGAGCAATGACGCCATTTCCTTGCGCAAGCCCGGCAGTCGCGCGTGGATCGAGGTGTCGCGCTCGGTATTGTAGTTCATGTTGGACCAATAGGTGACGCCCTGATCGTCGCCCACATGATTGGTCCGGCCCCGATCCCTCTTGACGAGAAAACTATCGACCGAGCGCACAGCATAATGATGCAGACGCACGTAATCGTGGCGGAAGCCGCTATGTGCCTTCCAGCCTTGCGACAGGTAAAGGTCGGGCATCGGCTGGCCGCCACCATCGACCCACGCGATATCGCCCTTGTCGAGGTGGAATGCGGGTCTGTGAATGCGCAGCTTTTCAAAGCGGTCAGTGTTGCGCACCAGCGTCTTCATGCCCAGCGCGCGGTAGTTCGGAAATTCCTGCTCGCCGCAGCCGCGATCGAACTGCTCGATCACGAAATCCTCACTATACGCGACGCGCCCGCTGTTGCCCATCAGCTTCCAGCAGACCGAGATGGCATCTGCATCGCCCACTGCGGCAAAGAGATCGTCGAGGCGCCCCTTGCCCACGCGCACGTTCAGGAATTCATCGCAATCGGCACAGATCAACCAGTCGGCCTTTTTCAGCAGATCCTCACTGCGCGCGGCCTTCAGCGCGCTGCGCTGGGGGCTGCCGCCGGGTTTGAACGGGTTCTGGCGGTGCTGCGCCATGCCCAACTCATCCAGACGCTTGGCGATCAGGTCGGTGCCATCGTCGCAATCATTGGTGTAGATCAGGAAATCGGTAAACCCGATCAGCCGGTTGTAGGCCACCCACTCCAGCATGAAAGGGCCCTCGTTCTTCATGGTGGTCACTATGACGCGGCTCTGCACTTCGGGCTTGGCCGATGCCTTCTTGCCCGCATTGGTCGGGGCAATGATGCGCGGCATGACGCCATCCGCCGGGGGCCTCGCACCCTTGATCTTGGGCTGCTTGGCACTCGCGGCCTGCGCATCGGCCGGCTGCGCGTCAGGCGCCGGCCTCGTTTTGGGTGCAGGCATTGTCGCCTCATCCTGCGCTGGCGCATTGGCCTCAGGTCCCACCTGCGCGGCCTCTTCCTCCAGACGGCGCTTGCGCTTGCGCAGACGGCGGCGGAACGCCTTGTCGAAACGATCTGCGATCGCCTCGCGCCCTGCCTCGCGAAAGTAATTGGAAAGCGCGCCGCGATACCACGGCAGATTGCGCCGCGCGCGGTAGAGGCGATAGAATTCCGCCTCGGTCAGCTCATCCATGATGCAATTCGTCATTACAGCCTTGAGTGCGTCGATCTTGCGCAGGAAAACCGCTGTCTTGTGATTGGAAAACCAGCATTTGAACACACGCAGATTATCGCCGTGAAACCGGTCGACATGCTTCTGGTCCAGGTCGAAATGCGGGTCATAAAAAATATTGACCCGCCCGGCCCCCTGCGTCAGCGCCGCGCCATCGCCCAAGGGCAGCATCCAATCCTGCCTTTGCCCGTTCTCATATCGCGTCTCCCACGGGACCAGATCAGGGTCGAGCGTGCTTTGCGGATTGATCGCGATCACATGCGCGCCCGGCACGAGCGATGAGAACACCAGCGACGCATAGCCCCCCATCGAAACACCCGCGAAAACAACGCGTTCATACCCCTCGAAAAACCCTTGGGCCACCAGCCCCTCGAAGCGACGAATGAGATCGGCATCACGATACCAATCGCTGACATGCGCCATGACACCCAAGTGCGAATACCCACTGTCAGAGGCGTATTTATAGGCCCACGGCTCGCGCTGGAGGCTGTCGTCGTTGACGTTCGAGAGGTTGTCGAAGGTGACCAGCAGACGGTCGCTGGGCCGCTTGATGAACATCAAGGAGTGGCGTAGGTTTTTCTCGAAAAACCCCTCGCCCTCGGCACCCGGCCTAAGATCGTCCAGCCACCGGGGCGTCTCGGGCGCGGAATCCGGGCTGTCGCTGTCGTCTTGGTCTGCCATCTGTCCAACTTTGCGTTGCGAGTGTTTATCCGCGCCGTGACCTCATGGGCCTGCCTCGACCCGCCCGGCACTTGGGCCGGACCATAACCCGGCCCATCCAAAACAGGCAACATATCTGTGCTTTCATGGTTATTGTTTCTTGATGCGAAACCTTGTCGTCACATACTCCTGTCCAATCGGGTGGCGGCGTCAGGCCAGAGATTGTAGGCCCGCCGAGCAGCGGCACCCAAGGCTGCACACCCTAGCGCCAGGAGGCACGCATGTTGGACACCATCAAACGCGCGATCATTCCGGTGACCGCCTTTGCGTTGTCGCTCCTTGTCATCGCGATGGGTTTCGTCAACGCGGCCTGGCTCTGGGTGCTGATCGTGACGTTGCCGATCGTCGCCCTCGGGATCTATGACCGCACCCAAAAGACGTGGACGATCACCCGCAACTTTCCCGTTGCCGGACGGCTGCGCTGGCTCTTTTACATCATGCGGCCCTATCTGCGCGCCTATATTGTCGAGGATGATCTCAGCGGCACGCCCTATTCCTTCAACGCGCGTAACCTCGTTCACGCCCGTGCCCGCGGCGAAAACGACACGCACCCCTTCGGAACCGAGCGGGACACGGGCGCGCAGGAGTATCACTGGCTGATGCACTCGATGGCCCCAGAGGACAATCCCGACCCGGCCCCACGCGTGCATGTCGGCCACGATCAGACGTCCAAGCCGTATTCCGCCTCGGTCCTTAATGTTTCGGCCATGAGCTTTGGCTCGCTTTCGGCCAATGCTATCCGCGCGTTGAACATCGGCGCGGCCAAGGGCGGCTATTACCACGACACCGGCGAGGGCGGCGTCAGCGATCACCACACGCAGCACGGTGGCGATCTGGTCTGGGAACTTGGCTCGGGCTACTTTGGCGCGCGCACCGAGGATGGCAATTTCGACCCCGGCAGGTTCCGCGATGCCGCCGCGCGCGATCAGATCAAGATGACGGAAATCAAGCTGAGCCAAGGGGCGAAGCCCGGTCATGGCGGCATGCTTCCGGGGACCAAGGTCACCGAAGAGATCGCGCGCGTGCGCGGCATACCGCAGGGGCAAGATTGCCTGTCGCCGCGCGGGCACAAGGCATTTTCCACACCCATCGAGATGATGGAGTTCGCGGCCCGGATGCGAGAACTGTCGGGCGGCAAACCCGTCGGCATCAAACTCTGCATCGGCCAACCCTACGAGGTCTTTGCCCTCATGAAGGCGATACTGAAAACGGGCATCAAACCCGAGTTTATCGTCGTCGATGGCGGCGAAGGCGGCACTGGTGCGGCCCCGCTCGAGCTGTCGGATTGGGTCGGCACGCCGCTGACCGAGGGCCTGATCCTGATGCGCAACGCGTTGGTCGGATGCGGCCTCAAGGATGACATCAAACTTGTGGCAGGCGGCAAGATCCACTCCGGCATGGGCCTTGCCCGCAACATCGCGCTTGGAGCCGATTGGTGCAATGCCGCGCGCGCCTTCATGCTGTCGGTCGGCTGCATCCAGTCGCAGCGCTGCCATATGGACACCTGCCCCACCGGCGTCGCCACGCAAAATGCCGCCCGCCAGCGCGGCCTCATCCCCGAGGTTCAAGGCCCCCGCTCGGCCCGTTTTCATCACAAGACGGTCGAGGCGCTGGTCGATATGGTGGCCGCCGCCGGCCTCAAACATCCCGGTCAGCTACAGCCGCATCACATGATGCACCGCGTCGGTCCGCAAGCGGCCCTGCCGATGGACATGATCCACTCGTTCCTGCCCGAAAGCATCCTGCTCGACGCGCCGCAGGACACGCTCTATGCGGACTGGTGGGCAGCCGCGCAGGCAGACAGCTTCGACCCTTCAACAGATCTGGTCAAGCGCCGTGCCGTGTCCCATCTGATGGCGTCAGCACCCTGACCTACCGTTCACGGCGCACGAAAAAAAGGCCGCGCATGTCACCATGCGCGGCCTTTCTTTTGGCTCAGCCGGGATCAGTGAACCACGGCATCCTCAGGCGGCTGCCGCTTGGTCGTGCCAACGCGGTCGCCGATGATAAGGCCACCATCGCCCCCCGTGACATTGATGACCGCCCCGTCCAGAACGTCACCGGCCAGCAGCATTTCGGCCAGGGGATCCTGCACAGCCCTTTGAAGAACCCTCTTGAGCGGACGCGCACCGAACACCGGATCATACCCTTCGTCGGCCAGCCACTTCTTGGCACTCTCGTCCAGATCCAGTGTGATCTTGCGACCTGCCAGACGCGACCTGAGCCGCCCCAGCTGCACCTCGACAATGCCGGTCATGTTATCCCGGCTCAGCCGGTCAAAGATCACCGTTTCGTCCAGACGGTTGAGGAACTCGGGCCGGAAATGCGCCCGCACGGCATCCATCACATCGCGCTTGGCACTGGCCGCATCCGCACCCTCCGGCATCTGGCTGAGGGCCTGAGATCCCAGGTTGGATGTCAGGATGATCAGCGTCTGCTTGAAGTCGACACGGTGGCCCTGACCATCGGTCAGCACACCATCATCCAACACCTGCAAGAGCACGTTGAACACGTCCGGATGCGCCTTTTCGACCTCGTCGAAAAGAACCACCTGATAGGGGCGCCGGCGGACGGCCTCGGTCAGAACACCGCCCTCGTCATAGCCGACATACCCCGGAGGGGCGCCGATCAGACGTGAAACGGAATGCTTCTCCATGAACTCGGACATGTCGATGCGCACCATCGCATTGTCATCGTCAAAGAGGAACTCGGCCACCGCCTTGGTCAGCTCGGTCTTGCCCACGCCGGTCGGCCCGAGAAAGAGGAAACTGCCCAAGGGACGGTTCTCGTCGTTCAGCCCGGCACGCGCACGGCGCACGGCATTCGCCACGGCCTTGACCGCCGCATCCTGTCCGATGACGCGCTTGTGCAGGCCCGCTTCCATGCCGAGGAGCTTCTCGCGCTCGCCTTCCAGCATCTTGGCAACGGGGATGCCCGTCCAGCGCTCGACCACCTGTGCGATCTGTTCGGGGCGCACGGCCTCTTCGACCATGACGCCGTCCTCTTCGGATTTCTCCGCTTCGGCCAGGTCTTTCTCCAGCTGGGGAATGACGCCGTAGGACAGCTCTCCGGCCTTGGCCAGATCGCCCGCCCGCTTGGCGGTGTCCAGGTCGATGCGGGCGCGGTCCAGCTTTTCCTTGAGGTCGCGGGCACCGGCCAGCTTGTCACGTTCGGCCTGCCATTTCGCGGTCATCTCTGCCGAGCGTTCCTGCAACTCGGCCAGTTCCTTTTCCAGCTTGACCAGACGGTCCTTGGAGGCAACGTCATCCTCTTTTTTCAGGGCCTCCGCCTCGATCTGCTTTTGCAGGATCTCGCGGTCGAGCGCGTCCAGTTCCTCGGGCTTGCTGTCCACTTCCATGCGCAGACGGCTGGCCGCCTCGTCCATCAGGTCGATCGCCTTGTCCGGCAGGAAACGGTCGGTGATGTAGCGATTGCTCAGCGTTGCCGCCGTCACAAGCGCGCTGTCACTGATGCGAACACCGTGGTGCAACTCGTATTTTTCTTTGATCCCGCGCAGGATGCTGATCGTGTCCTCCACCGTCGGCTCGGAAATGACGAGCGGCTGAAAACGACGCGCCAGTGCCGCGTCCTTCTCTACGTGCTTGCGATACTCATCCAGCGTGGTCGCACCGATACAATGCAATTCGCCCCGCGCCAAAGCAGGCTTGATGAGGTTGGCGGCATCCATCGCGCCATCGCCCTTGCCCGCGCCGATCAGCGTGTGCATCTCGTCGATGAAAAGGATGATCTCGCCCGCGGCATCCGTCACCTCGTTCAGCACGGATTTCAGACGCTCTTCAAACTCGCCGCGATACTTCGCGCCGGCAATCAGCGCGCCCATGTCGAGACTCAGCAACCGCTTGTTGGCGAGGCTCTCGGGCACGTCGCCATTGACGATGCGCAGGGCAAGGCCCTCGGCAATCGCGGTTTTACCCACGCCCGGTTCACCGATCAGAACAGGGTTGTTCTTGGTCCGGCGCGACAGCACCTGCATCGCGCGGCGGATTTCGTCGTCACGGCCGATGATGGGGTCGATCTTGCCCTCGGCGGCGGCGGCGGTCAGATCGCGCGCGTATTTTTCCAGCGCCTCATAGGTATCCTCGGCGCTCGCCGTATCAGCGGTGCGGCCCTTGCGGATATCGTTGATCGCCTCATTCAGCGTCTGGGCAGACACACCGCCCGACTCCAGCGCGTCCTTGGCCGGGGATTTCGTCAGCGCCAGCGCCTGAAGCAGACGTTCGACCGGGACGAAACTGTCCTTGGCCTTGGTCGCCAGCTTCTCTGCTTCGGCCAGAACCTTGCCGGTTTGCTGATCCATGTAGGTCTGGCCCGCGTCACCCTGAACGCGCGGAATCTTGGCGACCGCGATGTCGTTGGCCTGCAAGACACGCGCTGGATCACCACCAGAACGGCGGATCAGGTTTGCCGCCAGTCCCTCACTGTCGTCCATGAGCGCTTGGAGCAAATGCTCGGGCGCGAGGCGCTGGTGGCTCTCGCGCATTGCTATCGTTTGTGCCGCCTGGATAAATCCGAGCGAGCGTTCAGTGAACTTGTTCAAGTCCATGGGCTTTCTCCTTGGTTAAGCGAAATTCCTGTGGCGCACCCTGCGATAGGCATGCGCCTGCGGAACCCTCGAGTTGTATTTGGGCAACAGGGGAACCCGCTTCAAGACCTCCAACCCTCAAATCGCGTTCAAGGTAAATTTTCTGTCAACTGTGATGAAACCGTAACAGCCACTCTTTAGTTGTAAGTCTGACAGGCAAGTTATCCACAGGCCGGTCGCATGCCAGCATAGCTGGTTCAAAGCAGGAGCAGTCCCATGAAGATCGAGAAAATTCAGTTCGATAATGTGCGCTACAACCCCGAGATCGGTGCATTCGAAACGCTGGTGAAAATCCACGATCACGGACAGACATATTCCTATCCCGCGCAGGTCGCCGCACCGCTGCATGCCGAGTACGGCATTATCGCGCGGGGTCTCGCACAGGCCGCGAGCAAGGCGCACAAGGGCGCAAGCGGCAAGACGCGCCTGCACCATGCAGAGCCGCCCAGAGCCGCCATGGCCGACGCAAGCCACAAAAGCCTTCTTTCGCGCCTCTTGGGCAACGCCGCCGCATGACGTAACGCCCATGGGCGCGGTTGACGCGGGTTCGGTGCGCCGTATGAAGGGCGCATCGCCCCAACCGGAGTTGCGCCCATGACCACCCACCCCGATCCAACCACAGCGGATGATCGTCTGATCGTCGCTCTTGATGTGCCTGATGCGTTGTCGGGACTGACCTTGGCCGAGGCCTTGGGCGACCAAGTAGGGTTCTACAAGATCGGTCTGGGGATGCTGACCGGGGGCGGTCTTGCACTGGCCAATGAGCTCAAGAGCGAGCACGGCAAGCGGATTTTCCTCGACATGAAGCTTTTCGACATCGGCGCGACGGTCGAGGCTGCTGTGCGGGGGCTGGTGCAATTCGATCTGGATCTGCTGACCGTCCACGGCGACCCCCATGTCGTGCGCGCCGCAGCCGAGGGCGCCTCTGGCAAACCCACCAAGATCCTTGCCGTAACCATCCTGACATCGCTGGACCGTGCCGATCTGGACGCGGGGCTGATCGTGCCGGGCGATATTCCTGACCTGGTCACGACCCGCGCCGCCCGCGCCTTCGAGGCGGGCGCCGATGGCATCATCGCCTCACCGCAGGAGGCCAAGATGATCCGCGCCCTGCCCGAAGCCGAAGGCAAGCTGATCGTCACACCCGGCGTGCGCCCCCACGGCAGTGCATTGGGCGACCAGAAACGCGTTGCGACACCCGCGCAGGCCATTCGCGACGGCGCCGATCATATCGTCGTCGGGCGGCCCATCTGGGCGGCAGATGATCCCGCTGCCGCGGCAGCAGAGATATTGGCCAGCCTTCCCTGACTGGCGGCAACTCGCCAGACACATGCTGAAAGACGAACGGGCGGGCTTAGCGCCGCCGATCTGGCGTGGTATGATAGGACATGCCTGCATTCTGCCGCGATTGCCTGACCGAAAATGACCCTGCACAGCGGCGCTGCGTGGCCTGTGGGCGCCCGCGCGTCATTTCCCACCCCGAGCTCTATGATCTGGGCATCGCGCACATGGATTGCGACGCATTTTATGCCAGCGTGGAAAAGCGCGACGATCCCAGCCTTGAGGGCAAGCCCGTCATCATTGGCGGTGGCCGGCGCGGCGTGGTGTCGACCGCCTGTTATGTCGCTCGCATTCGCGGCGTGCGATCCGCCATGCCGAT
Source organism: Roseovarius sp. D0-M9 (assembly GCF_037083805.1). NCBI lineage: Bacteria > Pseudomonadati > Pseudomonadota > Alphaproteobacteria > Rhodobacterales > Roseobacteraceae > Roseovarius > Roseovarius sp. D0-M9. Next base: position 13,266 of record NZ_JBAPKZ010000009.1, read on the forward strand.
GTTTCAAGCGCTCAAACTCTGCCCCGATGCCGTCATCATCAAGCCGCGCATGGAGGTCTATGCCGCCGTTTCGCGCCAGATCCGCGCGATGATGGAAGAGATGACGCCCGCCATCGAACCCCTCTCATTGGACGAGGCTTTCATGGACCTGCGCGGCACCGCGCGCCTGCACGGCGCACCGCCCGCCGTGATGCTGGCCCGGCTGGTGCGCCGGATGCGGGACGAGCTGGGCGTGACCGGCTCTATCGGGCTGAGCCATAACAAGTTTCTCGCCAAGATCGCATCCGACCTCGACAAGCCGCGCGGGTTTTCCGTGATTGGTGAGGCCGAAACGGCGGAATTTCTGCAAGGCAAGCCGGTGCGCCTGATCTGGGGCGTGGGGCAGGCCGCGCAGGCGTCTTTGGAGGGGGCAGGCATTCGCACGTTCTCGGACCTTCTGCGCTGGGACCGGACGGATCTGCACGCCCGTTTCGGGGCAATGGGCGACCGGCTGTGGCATCTGGCGCGCGGGCAGGATTTCCGCCGGGTGGATGCGCGCGCACCGGTGAAATCCATCTCGAACGAGACGACATTCAACGAGGACACCGGCGATCTGGATATCCTCGACGGCCACATCTGGCGGCTGGCGGAAAAAGTGTCGGATCGGGCCAAAGCCCGGCAGCTTGCAGGCCGCGTGGTCACGCTCAAGCTCAAGCGCGCCAATCACAGCAGCCTGACGCGCCGCCAATCCTTGCGGGACGCCAGCCAGATGGCGGACACGATTTACCGCACAGCCCGCGCGCTGATGGATGGCGCGGCAACCGAGGCCCCGTTCCGTCTGATCGGTGTCGGCCTGTCAGAACTTGTGAACGAGACTGCCGCCGACCTCTCGGGCGACCTGCTGGATCCCGGCGCCGCCCGGCGGAGCGGCGCCGAGCGCGCACGCGATCAGATCCGCGCGCGATTCGGCGAGGCGGCCATCGTCAAGGGGCGGTCACTGCGCTGACGCATTATTCAGCGGCCAGCGGCATCTGGACGGGGCGGCCGATCTCGGCCAACTCCGCGACAATGCCATTCATCAATTGGCGGAACTCATCAAAGTCAGACCGCGGCGTGATCGTGCGCTCATCCATGTATAGCGCGCGGTCGATCTCGACCTGAACGGCGTGACGCCCCCGTGGCGGGCGCCCGTAGGTCTGCGTGATGTAGGCCCCAGCAAAAGGTGTGTTGCGTGCCACGACAAGGCCCGCGCGCGTGAACGCCGCCTCGATCCTGTCGGTGATCTCGCGGCTGGCCGACCCGCCGAAACGATCGCCCAGCACCACATCCGGCCGGCGCGCACCGCTGCGCACCGTGCCTTCCAGCGCCTCATGCGGCATCGAGTGGCAATCAATCAGGATTGCATCACCGAAAGCCTCATGCGCACGGTTCATCTCGGCCATCAGGGCCGCATGATAGGGGCGCCAATACAGCTCGATCCGCTTCTGCGCCTCATACAAGGCGATCTTGCCGTCATAAATCGCGCGCCCGCCCGCGACGACGCGCGGGATCACGCCCAGCCCTGAGGCAATGCGTGGATTGTGGCCATGGTGCCGCGCCCCATGAATCAACGCGGGGTCCAACTCGTCCGCGCTGCGATTGAGATCGACGAAAGCACGGGGCGTTCCTGCCACGAGCAGCGGCGCCCCGTGCGAGGGCGCGCAGTCAAAGAGCCGATCGACAAACGCATCCTCGGAGCTGCGCATCGCCAGCGCATCGGGCAGCGCCTGCGCAAGAAAGGCCGCCGGGTAGTCGCAGCTGCTGTGCGGCGACGCAAAGACGACGCTGGTTGTCCGGCGCGTCGGCGAATGCAGATGGTAGGCGGCTTTGAACATGGTCGCTCCGATGAACACCGCTTATGATAGCCCGAAGTTTGCAGCGATCAAAAGCCCCTTGATCCTTTGTCCGACTCCTCTTATAGACCAGCGAACCGACGCGGATATTCGCGCCTCCGTGTTATGCGGAACGTGGACCAAGTGTCGGTATTCATGGGCGATTAGCTCAGTGGTAGAGCACTTCGTTGACATCGAAGGGGTCACAAGTTCGAACCTTGTATCGCCCACCATGAATTCACTGGCTCCGATCACAGGGGCCGACCGCAACCTCAGGCGCTGGCCCGCGCCGCGACAGACAGGAGATGAACGATGAAAGTTCGCAACTCGCTCCGCTCGCTCAAGAACCGGCACCGGGATTGCCGCGTCGTGCGCCGCAAAGGCCGCGTTTACGTGATCAACAAGACCCAGCGCCGCTTCAAGGCCCGTCAGGGCTAAGCAGGCAGGCACCGCGCAAGCGGCCTAGAAAAGAACCCCGTCCCGGCATGCCGAGGCGGGGTTTTTTCTTTGTGCCATACGCTCTTGCCCCGATGCGCCGATCCGGCTTAGCTGGCGGCAGAGCAACCCCCAGAGCAATCCCCGGAGAGCCTGCCATGAGCGCGCAAAAGGTCATCGTCGTCGGCGCAGGTATCTGCGGGCTGTCCTCGGCCATCTGGCTGCGCCGCGCGGGCCATGATGTGATGCTGATTGACAAGGATGGCCCCGGTGCGGGCGCGTCTTATGGCAATGCCGGGCTGTTGGCCGAATGGGGCATCGTGCCGATCAGCGGGCCGGGCATTGCCTGGACCGGGCTGAAATACCTCACGTCACGCAATGCGCCCCTGTCCGTTCAATGGGGGCAACTGCCGCGCATCGCGCCTTGGCTGGCGCAATTCCTGCGCAACGCCTCGGATACGCGCACGCGCGAGATTTCCGCCGCACTCTCGCACCTTTTGCACGATTCGGTCGATCAGCACCGCGCGCTGGCGCGCGGCACGCGGGCGGAGCGGTGGATCGCCTCCAGCGATTTTGGCTGGGCCTATGCCAGCCGCGCCGCCTTCGACGCTGATGCCTATACCTGGGAGCTGCGCCGCGACGCCGGCCTCATTCCCGAAGTGATCGAGGGCGAGGCCGTGCGCGAGGTCGAGCCGATGCTGGGGCCGGCGACAAACTGCCTCGTGCGGTTGCGCGGCCACGGTCATGTCACGAACCCCGGCGCCTACATGGCGGATCTTGCGCAGGTTTTGCAGGATGAGGGCGGCACATATCGCCGGGCCGAGATGCGCGACGTGACGATGGTGGATGGCCGCATCACCCAAGTCATCACCGACCATGGCCCCCTGCCCTGCGATACCGCCGTGCTGGCTGCCGGCATATGGTCCGAGCAGCTGGCGCGCAAATTGGGCATCCGCGTGCCGCTGGTGGCCGAGCGCGGCTTTCACCTTGAGTTCAAGGACCCGTCGCAAATGCCGCGCATGCCACTGATGATGACCAGCGGCAAGTTTGCCGTGAACCCGATGTCGCAGGGCCTGCGCTGCGCGGGGATGGTCGAGCTGGGCGGCACGTCGCCCAAGGTGTCGCGTCGCCCGATCGAGCTGTTGCGCCGCAACGTGGCGTCGGTCTTTCCGGATCTGAAATACGGCGAGGTCGAGGAATGGATGGGTTATCGCCCCTCCACCCCTGACAGTCTGCCCATGATCGGCCAGATGGGGGCAAGCGGCGTCTATGCCGCCTTCGGCCATCAGCACATCGGCCTGACCGGCGGCCCCAAGACGGGCCGCTGGATTGCGGGGATGATCGGTGGAGGCAGCAATGCCGAACTGGCGGCTTTCGGCGCGAACAGGTTCACCTGACGCACCGAAAGCGCTTGGACTTTAGCCCAGCATCTCGCGCAGGCGCGCCATGCGGTCGGCGATCTGCCCCTTGAGAAAATCGTTACCCAAGCTGCCATCCTCACCGAACTCGTCATGCGCGGCAGCCACCAGGATAAGCGGGCCGTGCACCACCTTGACCTGCAATTGCGTCAGGATCTGGTGCGCCATGAAATGCGCGGTCTCGCCGCCGGTGCGCCCCGCCGAGGCCGACAGGATGACGGCCGTATGATTGGCCAGAACATTCGGGTTCGCCCTGCTCAGCCAGTCGATCGCGTTTTTCAGCGGTGCGGTAATTCCCTTGTTATACTCGGGCGCACCAATGACCAGCGCATCGGCGCGGCGTGCCTGATCGATCAGCGTTTGAACAGCGGCGGGCATCCCCGCATCTTCGACATCGCCATTATACAGCGGCAGATCCAGATCGCCCTCGATCACCTCGGCATCGCCAAAGGCACGCACGGCCTCTGCAATCAGCATACGGTTGTAGGACGCCTTGCGCAGCGAGCCGGGCATGGTCAGCAAAACAGGTTTGGTCATGATAGAAATCCTTGCGGTTTGAGTTGCCCTTCTAATTGCGCCCCGCGCCGCCCAAGGCAACCGGCGCTGGCGCACAGAAGATGTGCGGCCCAGCACGTGAAAAGCCCCGGACGCGGGCAATCGCATCCGGGGCAGGTGGCCAAGATTGGCAAACAGACAGTCAGGTCGTCAACGAAAAGTCACCACTCGGCCGGGCCCTTGTCGGCAAAGGCATGGACCAGAAAATCGATGAACGCACGCACCTTGGGCTGGGTAAAGCGGCCAGGCGGATAGACGGCATAGATGCCCTGCGTCTCGACCGGCAACTCGGGAATCACATCCTCGACCAGCCCCTTTTGCATCGCCCCCGCATAGAGAAAGCTGGGCAGATAGGCGATGCCAAGACCCGAGATCGCCGCATTCAGCAGCGATTGCCCGTCATTGACCGAAAGGCCCCCGGCGGTGCGCACCTGGCGTTTTTCACCAGAGGGCGCTGTCAGCTTCCACACCGACCCGCCAGCCTGGCTGGAATAATGCAAGAGCTTGTGCTCGTTCAGGTCGTCGATCTTGGTGGGGCGGCCGTATTTGGCAATATAGCCGGGCGACGCGATCATCCGCTTGGTCGTTTCGGTCAGCTTGCGCGCGCGCAGGGTGCTGTCCTCCAACTCGCCAATGCGAATTGCCATGTCGAACCCTTCCGAGATCAGCTCCACATAGCGGTTGTTCAGCACCATGTTGACGGTGATGTCGGGAAACTCGTCAAGGAAGGTGCCCAGGACCGGGCTCAGATGATTGACGCCAAAATCCGTGGCGACGCTGATGCGCAAGAGGCCAGATGGATCACTCTGCATCGAGCTGACCAATGCGTCGGCTTCGCCTGCGTCGTTGAGCACGCGCAAGGCCCTGTCATAATAGGCAAGACCGATCTCGGTCGGGCTGACCCGGCGGGTCGTGCGATTCAAAAGCCTCGCCCCCAGACGCGCCTCAAGCGACGAGACATGCTTGGACACCGCAGATTTCGAGATGCCCATCTTGCGGGCCGCATCGGTAAAGCCGCCTTGATCCACCACCGTGGCAAAGGCTTCCATTTCCGTCAGGCGATCCATTCACACATCCTTCCGACTTGTTCTTCAACGGTCGGTATGCGGAGCAACTTGGGCGCAAACGGGGCAGGCGCTAGACAATATAAGGGTTTTATCGCCCACCGTTCGATTGAGGGGAACGCGGAAACGACGGTTTCGGCGCCCCGGCCTCACATGATGCGCCTAGAAGAGCGAGCCTTGGTCGGGTGCATCGGACTTCGGCTTGTTCTTGGGCGCGCTCTTAGGGGTGTTCTTGGGCGCTGGCACAGCCGCGCCAAGGCTGATGCGTCCATCGGCGAATTCAACCTCGAGCGCGCCAGCCGCCTTGGCCGCCTTGCGCGTCGTCACCAGCGCGCCGTCGCCCCGCACCACCGCATAGCCGCGCTTCAGCGTCGCCTTGTACCCCAGCGTTTCGCGCAATCGGTCAAGCGCGGTGATACGCTGCGCCCAAGTGGTGATCTGCCGCTCCCCCGCAGCTGACAGTCGCTGCGACACGCGGCCTGCCTCGGCGCGACGCGCAGCCACCTCATCGGCAGGAGAACGCGCGCCGAATCGCGCGGCAAGCGCATCGAATCGGCGGCGATCATCGCGCGTGCGCCGCTCGAGCGCGCCGCCCATCCTCTCGGACGCAGCCATTAGCCTGCGGCTGTCGCCCTCGATCATCCGGCGCAGCACGCCGGGGCGCAGCGCGCCACCAGCCTCCGACAGCGCAACGCGGCGCACCTGAACGCCGCGGATCAGCGCGGCTGGCAGCCGGTCCCCCCAGACATCGAGGCGCTGGCGCGGCCCATCCAGCAGCACCTCTGGGCGCGGCAACGCCCGCGCCAGATCGCGCAAGCGCTGACCGCGCTGCGCGACACCGCCGCTGAGGGCATGGATCAGGCGCCCCTCCTGACCGTCGAGCCATGCCAGCAGCTCAAGCCGCACGGGCACCGCCAACTCGGCGGCGGCGGTCGGTGTCGGCGCGCGCTTGTCCGAGGCGTAGTCGATCAGCGTCGTGTCCGTCTCGTGGCCCACAGCGGAAATCAGCGGGATCTCACTGGCGGCGGCCGCACGCACAACCGATTCCTCGTTAAAGCCCCACAGATCCTCAATCGAGCCACCTCCCCGCGCAACGATTATCAGATCGGGCCGGGGCATGGCGCCACCGGGCGTCATCGCGTTGAAGCCCTGAATGGCGCGCGTCACCTCCGGCGCGCAGCGCTCGCCCTGAACCGCGACCGGCCAGATCATGACCTTGCGGGGAAAGCGGTCGCGCAAGCGGTGCAGGATATCGCGGATCACGGCACCAGAGGGCGAGGTGATGACACCGATAATCTCGGGTAGGTAGGGCAGCCGCTTTTTGTGCTGCTCATCAAAGAGGCCCTCACCCGCCAGCGCAGCCTTGCGGCGCTCCAGCATCGCCATGAGCGCGCCGGCACCGGCGGGTTTGATATCTTCGATGATGATTTGATAGCGTGACTGGCCGGGGAACGTGGTCAGGCGGCCGGTTGCCACCACTTCCATCCCCTCTTCGGGCTGAACCGGCAAACGGCCCGCGACACCCTTCCAGATGATGCCATTGATGACGGCGCGGTCATCCTTGAGGTCCAGATAAAGATGCCCGGACTTAGGACGGGAGACGCGCCCGATCTCGCCTCTGATGCGGACATGACCGAACTCGCCCTCGATCAGGCGCTTGATCGCGCCCGACAGGTCCGAGACCGAGAATTCAGGCGCATTCGCGCCGGGATCGGGATCATCAATAAGGTCTGACATTCCTCATCAATGCCCTATCCCGACGCCCTTGAAAAGATGCGCCGCGCTCTGGCGGCGCACCCCCTTATCAGGCCGCGCGCGAGCGGTGCCGCCCCTCGGCGATCTCTTCGATCAGCTTGGCATTGAATGCGGGCAAATCGTCAGGGCTCCGGCTGGTGACCAGCCCCTTGTCGCAGACGACTTCGCTGTCTTGCCACCGGCCCCCTGCATTCTCGACATCCTTGCGGATCGAGTGATACGAGGTGACGTCGCGGCCTTCGATGATTTCCGCCTCGATCAGCAGCCATGGCGCGTGACAGATGGCACCGATGGGCTTCTTGGCATCCCAGAACGCGCGCACGAATGTCACCGCATCAGGGTTGGCCCGCAGGATGTCGGGGTTGATCTGCCCGCCGGGCAACATCAGCGCGTCGTACTCGGCCGATTTCACGGCATCCAACGTATGGTCCACCTTGACGTTGGTGCCCCAGTCATCGCCGGACCAGCCACGGATTTCGCCGCCTCCGGGGGAAATGACATGCACGGTTGCACCTGCGTCTTTCAACGCCTTCATCGGGCTTTCCAGCTCGGATTGCTCAAAGCCGTTAGTTGCCAGGATTGCGACGGTACGATCAGAAATATCTGCCATTCTGTTTCCTTTCCTCATCGAGTTTAATCTGGTGGAGGAACGCTGTGCCCCGCGCACCCGTTCCATCCTGCGTGATCTGCGCCCCTGCTGCCCGCGCGCCTGCTGTCTGGCCACCGCTGCTTGCTTGCGCGCGGCCATGCCCCTATTGAAAGCGCCAAGGCGCAGAAATGGGAGAGCGGCATGAACATCTTGATCCTCGGCGGCGGCGGGCGCGAGCATTCACTGGCCTGGGCGGTGCTCCAGAACCCCAAGTGCGACCGCCTGATCGTCGCGCCGGGCAATGCAGGCATCGCCGCGATTGCCGAATGTGCCAGCCTAGACATCATGGATGCGGGCGCCGTCGTCACATTCGCCGAAGAGGAGTCGGTGGATTTCGTCATCATCGGTCCCGAGGCGCCTCTGGCCGCCGGTGTGGCCGACCGTCTGCGCGAGGCAGGCATCCTGACCTTTGGCCCCTCCGCCGCCGCCGCGCAGCTTGAGGCATCCAAAAGCTTCACCAAGGAAATCTGCGCCGCCTCGAATGCGCCCACGGCCGCCTACGGCCATTTCACCGACGCCGCCGCCGCGCGCGAATACGCCAGCGCTCAGGGCGCGCCCATCGTGATCAAGGCCGACGGCCTCGCCGCAGGCAAGGGCGTCATCATCGCCGAGACCCTGGACGAGGCACATGCCGCCATCGACGACATGTTCGGCGGCGCCTTTGGTGGCGCAGGCGCCGAGGTGGTGATCGAGGAGTTCATGACGGGCGAGGAGGCATCGCTCTTTGTTCTCTGCGACGGGACCAACATCCTGTCGATCGGCAGCGCGCAAGATCACAAGCGCGTGGGTGAGGGCGACACCGGCCCCAACACCGGCGGCATGGGCGCCTATTCTCCCGCGCCCGTGCTCACACCCCAGATCGAGGCCATCGCGATGGACCGAATCGTGCGCCCCTGCGTGGACGAGATGGCCAAACGCGGGGCGCCCTTTCAAGGCGTGCTGTATGCGGGCCTGATGATCGAAGACGGCCAGCCGCGCCTTGTGGAATACAACGTGCGCTTTGGCGATCCCGAATGCCAAGTGCTGATGATGCGCCTCGGCGCGCAGGCGTTCGATCTGATGCACGCCGCTGCCGAAGGACGGCTGGACGGCGCGCAGGTCAACTGGGGCGACGATCATGCCCTGACCGTCGTCATGGCGGCCAAGGGATATCCCGGCGCCTACACCAAGGGCAGCGTCATCAGCGGTCTTTCCGAGTGCCCTGCCGACAGCTTCAACATGGTGTTTCATGCCGGCACGTCAGCCAAGGATGGCAAGATCACCGCATCGGGGGGCCGTGTCCTCAACGTGACGGCGCGCGGCGCTTCCCTGCGCGAGGCGGCCGATAGCGCCTATGGCACCGTGGACCGTATCGACTGGCCCGACGGTTTCTGCCGCCGCGACATCGGCTGGCGCGCGCTCTCGTGATCCAGCCATGATTATCCGCGATACTCCGGGGCCCCTCCAGCTGCTGTTTTCGGTGCGCGGCTCGGTGCTACCGCGGATTTTGCCGCGTATCATCTTGGTGACCGCCTTTGCCGCGCTGCTGGTCTGGCTCGATGCCAGCTATGCCGCATTGCCACATACCAACGCCGCGCCCTTTGCGGTCTTCGGCATCGCCCTGTCGCTCTTTCTCGGCTTTCGCAACAACGCGGCGCAGGACCGCTGGTGGGAGGGGCGCAAGCTGTGGGGTCAGTTGATCGCCGACTTCCGCAGCCTTGCTCGCGAGGTTCAGATCTTTTTGCCCGAGGGCGAGGATCGCCGCGAGATCCTGCGCCTTGCCGTCGGCTTTGCCCATGCGCACCGGATCAACCTGCGCAAATTGCCTGCCACGGCCGCGCCGCAGGACTGGCTGACGCCCGAGGATCTGGATCACCCCCATCCGCCCTGCGCCATGCTGAACCGCATCGGGGACATCATCGAGCGCGCCGCGCCCGACGGCTTTGCCCGCCGCGCCCTGGCCGAGCGTCTGGCCTCGATTGCCCGCGCGCAGGCTGGCTGCGAGAGGATTGCGACAACACCTCTGCCGTATGTCTATTCGCTTCTGATTTTTCGGACGACCTATCTCTACTGCGGCCTGATTCCCTTCGGTCTCGTCGAGACGGCAGGCTGGTTGTCACCGCTTTTCGTGGCCATCATGGCCTATATCTTCATCGGACTGGCAGAAGTGACCGAAGAGCTGGCCCGTCCCTTTGGCGAGACGGTCAATGGCCTTCCCTTGGATGCGATGTGCCGCACGATCGAGATCAGCCTCGCTCCGCATCTGGGCCTGCCCGCGCCTGCCCCGAAAGAGGCCAAGCGTTTCTACCTCAGCTAGAAAAGCGCGGCCCGCCAAGCGGGCGCGGAACGGCACTGCAAAGCGTCCTTGCCGCTCGTGTAAATCTGCGTCGATAACGGCACCGCGCCGCCAGAGGGCACGCCCTCAGCAGCGCGCGGCGCGCGATTCATCGCAATGGGCGCGCGAGAGGACGCCGCGCCACCCATTGTTTTCATATCCGCTTTTTCAGATCTGCTTTTCGGGCATCTGAACCACGAGGCCGTCCAGATCATCCGTCACCTTGAGCTGGCAGGTCAGGCGCGATCTTGCCGGATCGGGCTGAAACGCGAAGTCCAGCATGTCCTCTTCCATATCGTCCTTGGCGGGCAGCTTCTCGATCCAGGCGGGGTCGACATAGACATGGCAGGTCGAGCAGGCGCATGCGCCGCCGCAATCGGCCTCGATGCCCGGAATATTGTTGTCGCGCGCACCTTCCATGACCGTCAGGCCGGTGGGCACATCGACCTCATGCTTGGTCCCGTTATGCTCGATATAGGTGATCTTGGCCATGCTCGCGAACTCCCTCTATTGGCGATTGCCGGTTACGTAGCGGTCGCACCCCGCCCAGACCAGAGGATTCGCGCATTCCTTGCGGAAAGAGTTGCGCAAAGGCCCATTTGTTCTATTTTTGTTCTTATGCAGAATCACGCCAGCAGCCCTTATCCTTCCCATGACTGGCCGCGCCCGCCCTCGGCGCTGGTGGCAGCCCGGCAGGGCCAGCCGCCCACCGGTGCGCGCGTGACCGTCGCGGGGATAGTGATCCTGCGGCAGCGACCCGGCACGGCCAAGGGCGTCATATTCCTCACGCTCGAGGATGAGACGGGCGTCGTCAACGTCATCGTCTGGCGCAAGATCTATGAGGCGTATCGGCGCGCCGTGATCGCCGGGCGCCTCTTGCGGGTGACGGGGCGGGTGCAGCGCGATCATGGCGTGACCCATGTCCTCGCCGAAGAGATCGAGGATATCTCGGCCATGCTGGACAGTCTGCTCGACACCGGTTCTGTCGAATGACGCTGGCGCGGCACAGGTATCTTTCCTGCCGGCCCAAAACGGTCTAGCGTGCGCGCAACACGGCATCAGACCGCCAATCGAGGCACGCGCATTGATCACCCGCCCCCTATCCTTGCTGGCCATTCTGGCCCTGGCGGCCTGCGATGCGCCCTTGCCCGGCATTGGTCCCGGCTCGGGCGAGTCTGGCCTGATCCAGACATTGGCCGAGGCGCCCCCCGGCGCCGCACCCGGCACCTGTTGGGGCAAGGTCGTCACCCCCGCCGTGATCGAGACGGTGACCGAACAGGTGCTGGTCCAACCGCCTGAACTTCAGCCCGATGGCAGCATCGCCGCGCCCGGCATCTACAGGACCGAGACACGGCAACAGATCGAGACTGAACGGCAGGTGACATGGTTCGAGACGCCCTGCCCAGCTGACCTGACACCTGATTTCGTCGCCTCGCTGCAACGGGCGCTCAAGGCGCGCACGCTCTATCGCGGAGGCATCACCGGCGAGATGGACGCCCGCACCCACGCGGCCGTGCGAAAATACCAGCAAGCCGACGGCCTGAACAGCAGCATCCTGTCACTGGCCGGCGCGCGCAAGCTGGGCCTCGTCGCGGTCGAGCGTGTCGAGACCCAGAGCGAAGAATGATCGGAACGAGTTTGCCCCGCCAGCCTAGCTCAGCGCACGGGCCACGGCGACACCCGCCGTCGCCGAGATGCCCGTCAGGAAAGTGCCCCACGTCAGATCGGTCGCCACCATGCGCCATGTCCAGTCCTTGAGCGTGGCGAGATTGGTAAACTCATACGTGCCATAAGCCATTGCACCGATCAGCGCGCCCGACGCAAAGACCCACAACAGCGATTTGCCATCCTCCATTGCCGGCCAGCTGACGAACCACAACAGGACGCCGATATAAAACGCGTAGAATACGATAGCCGGCCCGAGACGCGGGCTGTCCAGCAAGAGAGGCGCGATGTCCTTCTCGAAGGTCGGCTTGATCAGATAGCTGAGCGCAAAGTAATCAAGACCCAGAAAGACAGCCAGCGTCGCGACGTAGAGAATGAGAAGGGTCATGAAAGACTCCGTTTGAATATGCGCCTCAACGCCGCGAACGCAGCTTTGGTTCGGTCCTAGACGATGCCCCCCTCGATCAAGCGCCGGGCAAGCGCGGCATAGGCGGTCGCCGCTGCACTTTGCCCTGCGGCAATGGGCGTGCCCTCATCGCCCGCCAGCCGAGTATCGAGGTCAATGGGCAGCGAGCCGAGGAAGGGCAGGCCCATCTTCTCGGCCTCCGCCTTGACCCCGCCATGGCCAAAGATCTGCGCCTCGTGTCCGCACTCGGGGCAGATGTATGTGCTCATGTTCTCGATCATCCCAAGGATCGGTGTTTTCAGCGTCGAGAACATGTCCATCGCCTTGCGCGCATCCAAGAGCGCCACATCCTGCGGGGTCGACACGATGATCGCCCCCGACGGTTCGGCCTTCTGACAAAGCGTCAGCTGCACATCGCCGGTGCCCGGCGGCAGATCGACGATCAGGACGTCAAGCTCGCCCCAACTGACCTGACTTATCATCTGCTGGAGCGCGCCCATCAGCATCGGGCCGCGCCAGACGACCGCCTTGGCAGGGTCCAGCATGAGGCCGATCGACATGATCGTAACTCCATGCGCGTGCAAAGGCTCGATCGTCTTGCCATCAGGGCTGGCGGGCCGTTTAGACACACCCATCATGCGCGGCTGGCTGGGGCCATAGATATCGGCATCGAGCAGGCCCACCTTCTTGCCCGCCCGCGCAAGCGCAACGGCGAGATTCGAGGACACGGTCGATTTGCCGACGCCGCCCTTGCCCGAGCCCACCGCGATGATCGACTTGACACTGGCGGGCTTCATCGAGCCTTCCTGCGGCTTGGGGTGGCCACCGATCTTGAGGCTGGGGGCCTGCTGACCCGATGGGTCGGGCTGACCGGGCTGTGGCGGCGCCTTGGCGCCTGCATTGCTCGGGGCCGCATGCGCCGTCAGAGCCACAGAAGCACGGGTGACGCCGGGCATCGCGGCCACAGCACGCTCGGCGGCGGCGCGCACACCTTCGATCTGGCGGGCAATATCGGGGCTGGGCGCCTCGATGACGAAACGCACCTCACCGCCTTCGACGCTGAGCGCACGCACCCAATCCCGCGAGATCAAGGTGCCCCCGTCCGGCAGCTGGATCTGGTCCAGCTGCGCCTCGATTTCACTGCGCGTGACGGCCATGGTGTCCCTCCAAATGATGCTGTGACATAGGTGGCGATTTTCGGCGACGGGGCAAGGGCGATCCGGAAAACGACAGAAAAACACGACTATTTCATGACGCTACGTCACTTTTATCTATGCAATTGCTGCATAGCAGCATTGCCCTTAGGCGGGATTGTGCAACCGCAGCGAAGGCGTATGTAGGGGTCACAGAGGCACACAGGACTGCCCCGCCGACCCGGCGAGCGTAGCAACCCGAAACCGAAGGAACGTTAAAATGAGCTATGCATCCCACGCACATGCTGGCCGCGCCACCGCTGGCCATGGCCTGTCCGCAGCATTCAGCGACATGAAGAACAAGATGGCCCGTCGCCGCGCCTACCGCCAGACAGTCAACGCACTGTCAGAGCTGTCAGACCACGATCTGGCCGATCTGGGCCTGAGCCGCAGCACGATCCCCAGCCACGCATGGCACGCGGTCTACGGCACGCGCCGGCAAGGCTAAGAAATTCGCCCGCAAGAGCGGGTGACACCGGATCCGGATATCTGATTCCTCCTCCCTAAGATATCCGGGCATGGCGGCGGCCCTTCTCCTCCTCCCTGAGGGCCGCCGCTGATCTGCCGCTGCAACGCAGTGAAGACCTATGAGACCTATCTGAGAACCGGCGCGCCCCAGCATGGGCGTCGCCGGTTTTTGCTATCCGGGGAGGTGAGTATTTCTGGAACAATGAAAGGGCCTTGGGGCCTAATCCTCTTGTCCGGGGATATTGAGCATATGCCGCTCGCCGCGCGCCTGCGACAGGGCGATCTGCTTTTGACGCTCGCGGAAGCGGGCCTTGTCCGCTTCGGTCGTCTCATCGGCGCACATGTGGCAGGCAACACCCTGTTCGTATTCGGGGCGCTCCATGTCTTGGGGCAGTATCGGACGGCGGCAGGCATGGCAGAGCAGATGGGGCCCCTCGGTCAGGCCCTGACCGACCGAGACACGTCCGTCAAAAACAAAGCACTCGCCCTGCCAGGTGCTTTGGTCCTCGGGAACCTCCTCGAGGTATTTCAGGATACCGCCCTTGAGGTGGTAGACATCCTCGACCCCCTGCCCCAGCAGGTAGTTCGTCGATTTTTCGCAGCGGATGCCGCCGGTGCAGAACATCGCGATACGTTTATTGTGAAAGCGGTGCTTGTTCGCCTCCCACCATGCGGGAAAGTCACGGAAGCTGGCCGTCTTGGGATCGATCGCGCCTTGAAACGTTCCGATGGCGACCTCGTAGTCGTTGCGCGTGTCGATGACGGCCACGTCGGGCTGCGCGATCAGATCATTCCACTCGGCCGGGGCGACGTAATGCCCGGCGAACGCGCGCGGATCGACGCCGGGCTGGCCCATTGTGACGATCTCGCGTTTGATGCGCACTTTCAGCCTGCCGAAGGGTTGCTGAGCGCTGCGACTTTCCTTGTGTTCGAGCGCCTCGCAACCGGGCCAGGCCCGCAAATGCGCCAGCACCGCATCAATGCCGCTGCGGGGCCCGGCAATGGTGCCATTGATCCCCTCCTCGGCCAGGATGAGCGAGCCGGTGATGCCTTCGGCCCGGCAGAGATCCAGCAATGGGCCCTGCAAGGCGGCGGGGTCGCCAAGGCGGCAGAAATGATAGAGTGCGGCGATGATAAACATGCGCGCTGGTTTAGGCCGATGATCCGCGCGCGGCAAGGGGGCGATATTGACGGGCTTTACGCAGCCGCCTACCCATGAGTGAAGACTGAGGAGGCCACAATGACACATGCCCTGATCGTGATCGACATGCAGCTGGATTTCTGTCCGGGCGGCGCGCTGGCCGTGACCGAAGGCGATACCATCGTCGAAGGGATCAACGCACGCATGGAGGATTTCAGCGCCATCATCCTTACGCAGGATTGGCACCCCGAGGCACATTCGTCCTTTGCCTCCAGCCACCCGGGGGCATCGCCGATGGAGGTCATCGACATGCCCTATGGCCCCCAGGTGCTCTGGCCGGATCACTGTGTTCAGGGGAGCCGGGGCGCGCAGTTCGATCCGGTGTTGAACGCCGATGCCGCGGACCTGATCATTCGCAAGGGATACAACCCCGCGATCGACAGCTATTCGGCCTTTTTCGAGAACGATCACCAGACGCCGACCGGCCTGCACGGCTACCTTCAGACAAGGGGCATCACTGAGCTGACGATGGTCGGGCTGGCGCTGGACTTTTGCGTGAACTTCTCGGCCGTGGATGCGGCCAAACTGGGCTATGAGGTGCGCGTAGAAACAGCGCTGAGCCGGGGGATCGATGCGAACGGGTCGATGGATGCCGCGCTGGCGGGGATGCGCGCGGCAGGTGTCGCGTTGATCGAGGGCTGACACGCGCCAAAACTGATTGGGCCAAATCTGATCGGCGCGCACTCCTAGCGGCGCAGCAACCACATCAAGAGCACAGCGGTGCTGGCGCCTGCGATATCTGCCAGCAGATCGCCCCATTCCGCACCGCGTCCGACATAGGGCTGAACCACCTCGATCATCGCCCCAAAACCAGCGACCCCCGCGATGATGTGCCATCCCCAGCGCGGACGCGCATACCCCAGCGGCAGCGCCAGACAAAAGAACCCGGCAAAATGCTGCAACTTGTCACTGCCGGGCGGTCCCACGGAAGGCATGGCCGGGGTGAGCGTCGTGATGCAGATCGCGACCGCGATCAGCAGTGTCGCCGCACAGGCGCGGCGCAGCAGGCGGTCTTCTTGACTGTCGGACATGCGCGCTCCTTGCCTCGGGCGGGCACCAAGTTTGGCGACGGCCTATAGGGGTGTTCTGCCCGTGCCGGCGCAAGATGACAATACGGGCGCACTGCGGGGATCGATGCTGCCCTGCCGCAGCCAGCCAGCGGGTCCGCATCAGACCGCATGCAAGGGTAACGCACTGCCCCGCCCCAAGGTCGCAACCATCTCAGACATATCGCCGGGGCCAGGTGCGGCTCAGCGCCGCGCGTCCCAACTGGAGGAGGCATGACGCCTTGTGTAGAATTCGCCCATGAGGCCGATCATCGTCAATGTGATGGCCACGATGATCGGATATTCGACGTTGGAATTGTTGGGCGAATAATTCACGAAAACAAAGCCACGCGCCTGATCAATAGCATGAAACAGCGGATTCCAGTCGAACATTTTCAGCATGTATCCCGGCAGCATGTTGGCAACGAACATCTTGCCGGACGCGATCATGTTGGCGCGCTGGTACACGGTGGCGAAGGTGGCGACAAAAGTGGGAAACCACGGCTTGAGGGCCAGAAGGACAAGACCGATCGCCGCGCCAGTGAACCACGCCAGCAAGAACATGCCAATCGCAGCAAAAGGATACTCAACCTCAAAGGGTGTCACCGCGACGTGATACGCAAAAAGGATCAGCGACATGGACAGCACCTGGATATAGAGCGACCCCAAGGCTGCCGAAGTGATGGAAATCGCCGTTGTCATTGGCGCATGTTTCATCATCGGCGATGATGGCCCCTCCGAGCCGACGACTGCTCCGAGCGCCTTGATGTGCGTCAGAAACAGAAAAATTCCGGACATGATATAGAGCAGGAAATCCCCACGCAGCGCAGCGCCACGCAGGCCCAAGATCGAGAACATGACATAGAAGGCCGCCAGAAACACCAACGTCTGGAGGATGTTCAGGCCCAGCGCGACAAGCGCGTTTCCATGCGTCTTGCGCACGTCACGGACAGTCGCGTGGTAGATCAGTTCGAGGATGGAAACCGCCGAGTGCAGCTTTGACCGATGGTGCGTCTGTTGGAACATCGCCCTCGCCTTGCGCTGTTGATCCTGCTGTCATGCCACGGAATTCTTGCCGATCCGTTATGACGAGACCATAAGGAGGTCGGCGCATCCCCGCAACAACGCGTTGCGCCGCACCAAACGCAGGAGACGCCGCATTGGATTATGCAAGACTGACCACCGAAATGCGCCGCCTCGCGCTCGAGGCAGGCGACGCGATCATGCAGATCTATGGACAGGAGGATTTCGACGTCAAATCCAAGTCCGACGATAGTCCTGTCACCGCCGCCGACGAGGCGGCGGATGCGCTGATCTCGGCCGGGTTGCGCGCCGCATTCCCGGATGTGATGCTCGTCACCGAAGAGCAGGCAGACTCGCACACCCAGCAGGCCGATACGTTCCTCATCGTCGACCCGCTGGACGGGACCAAGGAATTCATTCACCGTCGGGGCGATTTTACTGTCAATATCGCGCTGGTCGAGAATGGTGCGCCAACGCGGGGCGTCGTCTATGCCCCGGCCAAAGGGCGCATGTTTTACACGCAGGCAGACGGTGCGTCAGTCGAGGAAACCGGCCCGCTGGCCAAGGACGCCGTTGGCCCGCTTCGCCCCTTGCGCGTCTCGACGCCGGACAACAGCGCCCTGATGATTGTCGCCTCCAAATCGCACCGCGACGCCGCGACCGACGCCTATATCGCCAAATATGCGGCCAAGGATATGAAAAGCGCAGGCAGTTCGCTGAAGTTCTGCCTGATCGCGACAGGCGAGGCGGACATCTATCCCCGTGTCGGGCGCACGATGGAATGGGACACCGCCGCAGGCCATGCCGTCCTGGCTGGCGCGGGCGGGCGCGTCGTGCGCTTTGACGATCACGCGCCTCTGACCTACGGCAAGGAGGGCTATGCCAATCCGTTCTTTATCGCCTACTCGCCGGATGTAGAACTGAAGGGGCCTTGATGTGCCTGGCAGAACCGTGCCCTGAAAGTCGCATTTCTCGAAAAAACAGTCGCTTCGTTGGGTAGAATAAACTAACACGCACCCAAGAGATATGCGCAACGAACTTTCGTGTTATTCAGTTGAGTAAAGAAGTATCAAGGGGCAGGCGATGCGCAGCAAGGTGACCAAGGCGATCTTTCCCGTGGCCGGATTGGGAACGCGGTTCCTGCCCGCGACCAAGTCGGTGCCCAAGGAAATCATGACGCTCGTCGATCGCCCGCTTGTCCAATATGCCATCGACGAGGCGCGCGCGGCCGGGATCAAGGAATTCATCTTTGTGACCTCGCGCGGCAAAGGCGCGCTCGAGGATTACTTCGACAACGCCCCGCAGCTCGAGCAGGAGCTTCGCAAGAAGGGTAAGACCGAGCTGCTGGAGATCCTCAAGTCCACCAACATGGACTCGGGCGAGATCGCCTACATGCGCCAGCACAAGCCATTGGGCCTTGGTCACGCGGTCTGGTGCGCCCGCCGCCTGATCGGGAACGAGCCCTTTGCCGTGATCCTGCCCGATGATGTGATCGCCGCGGAAAAGCCCTGCTTGCAGCAGATGGTGGAAGCCTTCGAAGAAACCCAAGGCAATATCGTTGCCGCGATGGACGTGCCCGACGACAAGGCATCGGCCTACGGCATTCTGGACATCAAGGAAGACATGGGCGCGCTGGTCTCGACCAAGGGCATGGTGGAAAAACCCGCGCCGGGCACGCAGCCATCGAACCTTGCCGTCATTGGGCGCTACATCCTGACGCCCACCGTCCTGCAAATGCTGAACAAGAAAACCGTCGGCGCGGGCGGCGAGATCCAGCTGACCGATGCCATTGCGGACGCCCGCAACGAGGGCGAGGAGGTTTATGGCTACCGCTTCAAGGGGCACCGCTATGATTGCGGCTCCAAGGCGGGTTTCCTGCAGGCGACGGTCGCCTTTGCGCTTGCGCGCGATGACCTGCGTGACGACTTGCAGAACTTCCTCTACGATGTCCTGGACGCGACAAAAGCCGCACAGTAATTCCGCTGCAAGAGTTGGGCCGGGCGTGACGAATATTCTGGTAACAGGTGGCGCAGGCTATATCGGCAGCCATGCCTGCAAGGCGCTCAAGACTGCGGGCTATACCCCGGTCACTTATGACAATCTCAGCTTCGGCTGGGCGGACGCGGTCAAGTTCGGACCGTTCGAAGAGGGTGATCTGACCGACCGCGAGCGGCTTGATCAGGTGTTTGCCGCATACAACCCCGCCGCCGTCATGCATTTTGCCGCGCTCAGCCAAGTGGGCGAAGCGATGCGCGAGCCCGGCCTCTATTGGTACAACAACGTGGCCGGGTCACTGACCTTGATGGAGGCCGCCGTTCAAGCGCAGTGCCTCGATTTCGTCTTCAGCTCGACCTGTGCGACCTATGGCGATCAGGATAACGTGGTGCTTGATGAGGACTGCGTGCAGCGTCCGATCAATGCCTATGGCGCGTCCAAACGCGCAATCGAGGATATGCTGCGCGACTTCGAGAACGCCCATGACCTGCGCCACGTCATATTCCGCTACTTCAACGTGGCCGGTGCCGATCCTGAGGCCGAAGTGGGCGAGTTTCACCAGCCCGAGACGCATCTGGTCCCCCTCATGCTGGACGCCATTCAGGGGAAGCGCGCCGCGCTGACCATTTTTGGCACCGACTACGACACGCCCGACGGGACGTGCATCCGCGATTACGTGCATGTCTGCGATCTGGTCGATGCGCATGTGCTGGGCCTGAAATGGCTGGAGCAGGACAAGGGCAGCCGCGTCTTCAACCTTGGCACCGGGTCGGGCTTTTCCGTGCGGGATGTTATCGGCCATGCAAATGCGGTCACGAACGGCCAGGTGCCCGTGATCGAAGGGCCGCGACGCCCTGGCGACTGCACCAAGCTGGTTTCCGGCTCGACCCGTGCCGAGGCCGAATTGGGCTGGAGTGCGCCGCGCAGCACGATGGACCAGATGATCGCCGATGCCTGGCGCTGGCACGGAACTGGACATTACGAAAAGTAGACGCGACGCTGACCCTTTGGGGACAAGAGCAGGCGGAGAACGGATGACTGGCAGCGCGCAGATCAGGGACGCCGCGGCGGAGCTGAGCATGGCCTATCGCCTGCGCTGGAAACGGCGCCGCCTGCTATGGCGCAGCTTTCGCAAGCGCCGCCAGCTGAGCGTGGTGGCGGACCGCACCGGCCAAATCACGCAGCGCGCCATCCTGTGCTTTTCCACCGTCCGAAACGAGCTTGTGCGCCTGCCCTACTGGCTGGAGCATCACCGCAGGCTGGGTGTCGATCATTTCCTGATCGTGGACAATGGCTCGAAAGATGGCACGCGGGAATACCTCGCGGAGCAGCCCGATATCTCGCTGTGGCACACGGCGCACAGCTATCGGATGTCGCGTTTCGGTGTCGACTGGCTGACCTGGCTGCAAATGCGCCACGGGCACGATCATTGGTGCCTGACTGCCGATGCGGACGAGCTGCTGATCTACCCCTTTCACGACACGCGGCCCCTGCCAGCGCTGACTGAATGGCTGGATCGGCGCGGCACGCGGTCGTTTGGCGCGCTCATGCTGGACATGTATCCCAAGGGGCGCCTGAGCACCGCGCCCTATGCCGCAGGCGAAGATCCCTGCAAGGCGCTGCCGTGGTTCGATGGCGGTAACTATATGATTCAAAAGCAGGACCGCCTGCAAAACCTGTGGATACAAGGCGGCCCCCGCGCGCGCAATTTCTTTGCGCAAGAGCCCCGCCGCGCACCAACGATGGGCAAGGTGCCACTGGTCCGATGGGATCGACGGTATGCCTATGTCAGCTCCGCCCACTCCGCGCTGCCCCGGCGGCTGAACCACGTCTACAACGAGGATGGCGGCGAAAAGACCAGCGGCGTTCTGCTTCACACAAAGTTTCTGCACATGGTGACCCAGAAATCCGCCGAAGAAAAAGGGCGCCGCGAGCATTTTGCGAATTCGGCCCTTTATGACGATTACTACGACAGCCTGATCGAAGACCCCGACCTGTGGTGCCCCGGCTCGACCCGCTATCTGGGGTGGCGACAGCTCGAGGCGATGGGCCTTATGTCGCGGGGAACTTGGCTGTGAGCGGCGCAATAACAGTTTACCCAAGCGCGCCAACAGCTTATCTTTCGCGCAGCGTGGGCCATGGCGACCATAGACGAGGCAACAGAACCTTAATCCTCGGTCCATATGCTGCATCCGAGGCAGGGATCAGGGGAGGGCCGTCATGAGTATTTTGCAATCATACCGGATGCGCCTGCGCCGCAAGCATGCCAAGGCCCGCTCGATCCGCAAGGGGCTTTCACTACGCCCGGTGGTCGATCGCACGTCTCAGATCACACCCGGTGACATCTTGCTCTTTTCGACCCTGCGGGACGAGAATGTGCGCCTGCCCTATTTCCTCGATTACTACCGCAGCATGGGCGTCGATCATTTCCTGATGGTGGACAATGACAGCAGCGATGGCAGCGGCGATTATCTAGCGGGCCAGCCTGATGTTTCGCTCTGGCACACCAAGGGAAGCTATCGCAATTCGCGGTTTGGGGTTGATTGGCTCAACCGGCTTCAGTCGAAATACGGGCACGACCATTGGACCCTCGTGGTCGATCCTGACGAATTGTTCGTCTATCCATTCTGCGACACGCGCCCCATTCGCGCACTGACCGATTGGCTGGACGGATCGAATGTGCGCAGCTTTGGCGCGATGTTGCTCGACATGTATCCCAAGGGACGCCTTGATGCGGTGCCCTATCGGCGCGGACAGAATCCGATCGAGATCGCCGCTTGGTTCGATCCCGGCAACTACATGATCGAGAAGAACCACAAGTTCGGTAATCTCTGGATTCAGGGCGGGCCGCGCGCGCGCGTCTTCTTTGCCGATCAACCGAAAAAGGCGCCGGCCCTCAACAAGATCCCACTGGTCAAGTGGAACCGGCGCTATGCCTACGTCAGCTCAACCCACATGCTGCTGCCGCGCGGCCTGAACCTGGTCTATGACGAATGGGGCGGCGAGACGGCGAGTGGCGTCCTCTTGCATGCCAAGTTTCTCGATACTTTCACCCAGAAGGCCGAAGAGGAAATGCAGCGCAAGCAGCACTACCGCGCATCTCTGGAATACAAGGCCTACATGGAAAACATGGCCGAGCAGCCAGAGCTTTGGTGCAAATGGTCTGAAAAGTATATAAATTGGCGGCAACTGGAAATCTTGGGCCTGATGTCCAAAGGAAACTGGGCATGATGACAAGGACCGTCACCGCAAGGGCATACTCCGGATGAGCGTCGGTATCGTCATGCTGGTTCACACCGCCCTTGGCCGGGCCGAGCAGGTGGCACGCCACTGGTCGGCCGCCGGCTGTCCTTTGGTGATCCATGCTGACGTATCTGTTCCGACCAAGACCTTTCGCGCGTTTCAAAACGCACTGGCCGATTTACCCGATGTCCGGTTTTCGCGGCGCCACCGCTGCGAATGGGGCACCTGGGGGCTGGTGGCCGCCTCACAGAGTGCGTCCGAAATGATGCTGAAGGAATTTCCACAGGTGCGGCACGTCTACCTTGCGTCGGGCTCGTGCCTGCCGCTGCGCCCGGTGCAGGAGCTGATCGACTATTTGGACGCACATCCCCAGACCGATTTCATAGAAAGCGCCACGACCGCCGACGTTCCCTGGACCATTGGCGGCCTCGACGCCGAGCGGTTTACCCTGCGGTTTCCATTTTCATGGCGCAAGCAACGCTATCTGTTTGATCGGTATGTCGCGCTGCAACGCATGTTGGGCATGAAGCGCCGCATCCCCGGCGGAATCGTGCCCCACATGGGCAGTCAGTGGTGGTGCCTCACACGTCAGACCCTGTCGGCCATTCTCACAGACCCCGAACGCGCCACCTATGATCGCTATTTCTCCAAGGTGTGGATACCTGACGAGAGCTATTTTCAGACCCTTGCGCGGCAATATTCGCGCCAGATCGAAAGTCTGTCGCTGACCCTGTCCAAGTTCGACTATCAGGGCAAGCCGCACATCTTCTACGACGACCATCTACAGCTTCTGCGCCGCTCGGACTGCTTTGTCGCGCGCAAGATCTGGCCCCATGCAAACAAGCTTTATGACGCCTTTCTCACCGACGAGGCGGGCGCAATGAAACGGGCCGAGCCGAACCCCGGCAAGATTGACCGCATCTTCTCGAGGGCGGTCGAGCGGCGCACGCGCGGCCGTCCCGGCCTCTACATGCAAAGCCGCTTTCCCGTGGAAACGCGTGAGAACGGGCTGACATCTGCGAAATATTCGGTCTTCCAAGGCTTTTCCGAGCTTTTCGAGAATTTCGAGCCGTGGCTTGCGCGCGCCACCGGCGTGCGGGTGCATGGCCACCTATTTGCGCCAGAGCGCGCCGAGTTCAGCGAGGGGGCCACCGTGGTCAACGGCGCCCTCAGCGACAGCGCGGCCTTGCGCGACTACAATCCGCATGCCTTTCTGGCCAGCCTCATCTGGAACACCCGGGGCGAGCGGCAGTGTTTTCAGTTCAGCCCCCGCGACAATCAAGAGATCAACTGGGCCATCGCCAAGGATCCCAACGCGCAAATATCGGTCATCTCGGGGGCTTGGGCGATACCTCTGTTTCAGTCCAACGGCAACTTCGTCGATATCCGCCGCGCGGCGGCGCTGCTGCAGCAGACGGAATTGAAACATCTTGAAATCCTGCGCTCAAGCTGGACCAAGGCACGCGTGCGGATCTGGACCATGGCCGAATTCATCGAGGCCCCGATGGAGCCGCTTCAGACCATCATCGACGAAATCGGCCCACAGCAACTGCAGCGCGGCGTTTCCGAGGTGCCCAAGATGGTCGACCTCACCGGCTTTGGGCAATTCCTGCAAAATCTGAAGAACCAAGGGATGCACCCCTACCTGATGGGCAATTTCCCGGTCGCCCACGACCTGCACGAGGCGCCGACCAGCGCGCGCAAACCCTATTTGGTGCGGTGATCCATGCCTGACTTCGACTATTTCGTGGTCCTGGCCGAGATGCGCACCGGCTCCAACCTGCTGGAGTCGCACCTCAATGCGTTCCAAAGTTTCGAATGTCATGGCGAGGCGTTCAATCCTGCCTTTATCGGCTATCCCAACCGCACCGAAATCCTGGGCATCACGCAGGCCACCCGCGAGGGGGATCCGGCCCGACTGATCGACACCATTCGCGACCGCTCGGCCGGGATGGGCGGTTTTCGCCTCTTTCACGATCATGATCCGCGTGCGATCAAGATATGCTTGAATGACCCGCGCTGCGCCAAGATCGTGCTGACGCGCAACCCCGCCGAGAGTTATGTCAGCTGGAAAATCGCGCAGGAAACCGGGCAGTGGAAGCTGACGAACGTCAAACGTCGCAAGGATGCCAAGGCGACCTTCGACGCCGAGGAATTCGAGCGGAATGTGACCAGTTTGCAGGCGTTCCAGGTCGAGGTGCAAAATACCCTTCAGAAATCCGGGCAAACGGCCTTTTACATTTCTTATGATGATTTGAACGATCTTGAGGTCATCAATGGCCTCGCCCGCTATCTCGGCGCCGACGAAGCGCTCAAAGCCTTGGGCGACAAGCTCAAGATCCAGAACCCCGGCCCGCTCTCCGAGAAGGTCGCCAATTTCGACGAGATGGCCGAGGCCCTGTCGGGGCTGGACCGTTTCAACCTGACGCGCACGCCCGCGTTCGAGCCGAGGCGCGGCCCTGCCGTGCCAGCGCATATCATCGCCTATCGCGCGCCTCTGATCTACATGCCGATCAAATCCGGCCCCGAAGAGGAGGTGATCGCGTGGATGGCCGCGCTGGATGAGGTCGTACCCGAGGCGATGCACACCAATATGAACCAAAAGGGCCTGCGCCAATGGATGCGGCAGGCCACAGGTCACCGCAGCTTTACCGTGATCCGGCACCCCGCAGCGCGGGCGCATGCCGCCTTTTGCCAGCGCATTTTGCAGCCCGGCCCGAGTTGCTTGGGGGAAATCCGCCGCGTCCTGCGTAATTTTCACAAGCTGCCGATCCCCGGTGGTGGCCCGGACGAGACGTATGACCGGCGCGCGCATTACCTCGCCTTCACCGGGTTTCTCGAATTTCTTCGCGCCAACCTGCGCGGCCAGACCAGCGTGCGCGTTGATGCCAACTGGGCGACGCAAACGGCTGTCTTGCAAGGCATGGCGCAGTTCAGCCTGCCTGATGTCATCATCCGCGAGGATGAGATGCAGCTGCAACTGGGCGCGCTGGCCAAGCAGGTGGGCCGTCCCGGCGCCGCGCCCATAGCGCCCGCAGAGCCTGCAGGGCCCTATGCGCTTGGGGAAATCTACGATGACGATATCGAGGCGCTGATCGCCGACATCTATCAGCGCGACTACATCATGTTCGGGTGGGATCGCTGGGCCTGAGGCCTGCGCACGTCGTCAGCCAGCCCCGTCAGGCAGCCAGAATCGCCTGCGCCTCGGTGACGATCGTATAGAGCGTCGCAGGATCGGGGTTGGCCCGCAGTTTGGAACAAAGCTGCGCATCCCGCAGCGTGCGCGAGATCAGCGCCAACGCCTTGAGATGCTCCACTCCGGCGTCCTTGGGTGCAAAGAGGGCAAAGGCGATGTCCACGGGCTGGCGATCGACCGCAGCGAAGTTGATAGGCTTTTCCAGCAGAACCAGTGCGCCGACAACGCGGTCGATATCGTCCAGCCGGGCATGAGGCAGGGCGACACCATTGCCTACGCCGGTCGGCCCCAAGGCTTCACGCTCCAGCAATGCCTCGACAGCGGCATGGGCGTCGGCACCATAGGCCGACTGGGCGATATCGCCCAATTCATGCATCAGCCGTTTCTTGCTGGATGTAGCACTCAGAACGCGCACGGCCCCGGGTTTCAGGATCATGGGTATATCCATTCGCTGCTCCGTTGGCCAAGGCGGTGACAAGTCACCGACAGGCCAGATTTTACGGATCGATCCACCCTATATTGCCGTCATCGCGGCGGTAGACCACATTCAACCCGCTTTTTGCCTCGTTGCGAAACACCAGGACGGGGGCCCCTGCCAGCTCCATCTGCATCACGGCCTCTCCAACGGAAAGCGACGGGATCTGCGCCTCCATTTCGGCGACGATGATGGGCTGAAGGCTATCGGGCTCCGATTCCCCTCCTTCGGTTTCTGAAGCGAGGATATAAGAGGAGCCACCCGAGAGTTCAACCGGTCGCGCGCGTTCCTTGTGATGGTCTTTCAACCGGCGCTTGTAACGGCGCAGCTGTTTTTCCATTTTTTCACAGGCCGCGTCGAATGCGGCATAAATCTCATGCGCCTTGCCAGTTGCCTGGGCCGTCAGCCCGGTCGACAGATGAACGATTGTCTCACAGGCAAATTCGCTGGCACTTTTCGAGAAGATGATATTCGCATTGGTCGGGCGCTCGGCATATTTCGCAACGGCCTCGCCAAGTTCGGTCCTCACATGAGTTTGCAGGGCCTCACCAATATCGATCTGCTTGCCAGTGATTTGATAGCGCATGGTCTCTCCTTCAAAAAGGCGCACCGGGTCCGGCCCAAAGCGTCGAAACGCCTCTCGCAAGGCCGGAGAGGGCGGCTGAAAATTGATATTTCGTTAACGATTTCAAGGCCCCTCCGTGTCTTTAGAGCTATGAAGCGCACAAAACATCATCCCTCAATTGACGCCCTTTCGGGCGCTCTTGTCAATGATGATCGGCGCGGGCCCGGCGAAATCCGCCGTGCGGTTTTACGAAATTCGAAAGTTTTCGCCCAAGTAGACCCGGCGCACATTCTCGTTTGCCACCACCTCTTCGGGCGTGCCCGACATCAGCACCTTACCATCGTGCAGGATATAGGCCCGGTCGACGATTTCCAGCGTCTCGCGCACGTTATGGTCGGTGATCAGCACGCCGATGCCACGCTTTTTGAGGTCGGCAACGAGGTGGCGGATATCCCCCACGCTGATCGGATCGACCCCGGCAAAGGGCTCGTCCAGCAGCAGGTATCTGGGGTCGGCGGCAAGGCAGCGCGCGATCTCGACGCGCCTGCGCTCGCCACCCGACAATGCCAGCGCAGGCGCGCGGCGCAGATGCTCGACCGAGAATTCGGCCAGCAGCTCTTCCAGCCGCTCGCGGCGCTTGTAGGTGTCGCGAACCGATATATCGAGAATTGCCATGATGTTATCTTCGACCGAGAGACCCCGGAAAATCGACATCTCCTGCGGTAGATACCCAACGCCCAGCTTGGCCCGGCGATACATCGGCAGGTTTGTCACGTCGCGCCCTTCAATGATCACATGCCCGCCCTCGGGATAGATCAAACCGGCGATGGCGTAGAAAGTCGTCGTCTTGCCCGACCCATTCGGACCCAGCAAGGCGGCCACCTCGCCCTGCTGCAAATGCAGGGACACGTCACGAATGACCGTCCGCTTCTTGTAGCTCTTGCGCAGGCTGCGCACGATCAAGCCAGCGTTCTCATCGGGCGGCCCGAGGTCGGCGCCGCCTGCAATGCGCAAATCTGGCCTCGTCACTGGCTTGCCTCGGGTTGCAACACGGTGCTGACTTGCCCGTTCATGCGCGCTGTGCCGGCGGCAGTATCGACGGTCATGCGATCCGCAGTCAGCGCCGCAGGGCCCTGCACCAGCAGAACATCGCCATCCATTTCAATCATGCCGGTCTGCACGTCGTAGTCGGCATTCGTAGCCTCCGCCGCATCCTCGCCACTGACAAGGGTCACCCCCCCGCTCGCCTCCAGGCGCGCGATGCCACTGCCATCCGCCAGATAGACGACCAGAACGCGCGGCGCCGACAGGCGCATTTCGCCCTGCCCGACCACAACATCTCCGGTGAAGATCGCGGTGCCATCGTTCTGATTGACGTCAAGATTCTCGGCCGTCACTTCAACCGGCAGATCGCCGTCCTGCGCGGCACTGCCAAAGGCAACCTGCATGCCTTGCGCATGCAGCGTGCCACCAAAGGCTGTCATGAACAGCAGGATCATCGCCTGGATAATGCGTGGCACGTCGGTCATTCCTTCGGCTTTGGGGGCTTGTATACCAATTTGACCCCATCCGTGAACTGCAAATGTGCTGTGCCGGTTTCGGGGTCAGACGTCAGGATCATGCGCCCCGCGTTCAGCTCGCCGGGCGGGCCGGTGCCCGAGATCGGGCCAGGCGTCTCGGCAAAGAGTGTATCAAAGCGCGTATTGATCGCCTCGGTCCGGATGTCGTAGCCGGTGGTCGTAATGACCTGCACATCGCCTTCCAGACGCGCGGTCATGCGCGATTGGCTGGCTTGCCCGCGCTGCGCCTCGATGTCAATGACGCCGCCGCCGTTCAGCCGCATGGATGCAGTCGCCATGTCGGCCAGCAACAGATCGCGATCCTCCGGATCGGGCCGCACGGATGCAGCCCGAAACGATATCTGCTCGCCCCCCGACGCGACCCCGGCAAAGCTGGGGTTGGTCGCACCCTGATCATGGGCGCGCTGCTCCAGATCGACTTCGGCGAAGGGGACAGCGTTGTTCACGTCCGCCTTTTGCGACAACAGAAACACGGTCGAGAGCAAGCCCAGCGCGACAAGCGGCAGGATGATCTTGGCCCAGTTGACCAGACGCGTGTGAAAATTGTCGCCCCGGCGGATCAATGTGAAAAGATATCCTGTTCGGGCCAGCCCGCCAGATCCAGCGCAGCACGCGCCGGCAGGAAATCAAAGCAGGCCTGTGCCATTTCCATCCGCCCCTCACGCTCGAGCCGCTTGTTCAGCGCTTCGCGCAGGCGATGCAGATAAAGAACATCCGACGCCGCATAGTCCAGCTGCGCCTCGGTCAGTTGTGGTGCACCCCAGTCACTGCTTTGCTGATGCTTGGAAATATCGACGTTCAGCAGCTCTTGCAGCAGGTATTTCAGCCCGTGCCGATCCGTATAGGTCCGGATCAACTTGCTGGCGATCTTGGTGCAGTAGACCGGCGCCGTGACAGCGCCAAAGGCATTCTGCATCGCTGCAATATCAAAGCGTCCAAAGTGAAACAGCTTGAGCACATCGGGATCGGTCAGCATCGCGCAGAGGTTCGGCGCCTCGGTCTGCCCCTTGGCCACCTGCACGAGGTGCGCATTCCCATCGCCGCCCGACATCTGAATCACGCAAAGCCGATCACGATGCGGATTGAGGCCCATTGTCTCGCAGTCAATGGCCACCACGGGGCCAAGGTCCAGCCCATCCGGCAGATCGCCCTGGTACAGCGTATTCGTCATGTCCGCTCCTTCACGTGTTTGCGGCTAAAGCGTCACGCCAATACCTAGAGACATCAGTCAAAGGCGAGGCGCGCGCATCATTCATATTGTGCACTGCCCTCCGCCAAAGGCCATGATCGCCTTTTTCGGCAGAGCGCCTTAGCCGTATATAGGATCTAAAGCCCCCGCCACCAATATCTGGACCGGCGCGTGCAGAGTGGCGACAAAAATCCAATAGGGTTTCTATTTCGGAAACACGCGTTTTCGCACGCCTTCAGCCTTCGCCCTCGACGCGGCCGCGCAGAGCCTTCTTTTCGCCGTGCACTTTCTTGGCCTTGAGACGCCGTTTCTTGGACCCCAGCGTGGGGCGTGTGGGGATCCGGCGCTTGGGCTTTTCCGTCGCCTTGCGGATCAGCTCTGTCAGGCGATCCCGGGCGATGTCACGGTTGCGCGCCTGATGCCGCGTCTCATCGCATTGAATGATGAGCGTGCCCTCTGTCGTCCAGCGCCGCCCCGCAAGCAGCCTCAGCCGTCGCTTGACCGGATCGGGCAGGTTGGGCGAGCGCTCGGCCTCGAAGCGCAGCTCGACCGCGCTCGACGTCTTGTTCACGTTCTGACCGCCCGGACCGCTGGCGCGGACGAATTGCTCCGTCAGCTCCCAATCCTCGATCGCTATGGTGTCAGTGATACGCAACATGAGGCTCAACTTAGCGCTGCAGCGGCAAAATCGAAAGGGCCGCTCCATCGCTGGAACGGCCCTCTAGAGCTTTTCGGAGGCGGGCCGGTTAGGTGGCACACCAATTCAGGTCTTCACATACCCAAGGGCTGCCTCAGGTACGGTCCTCCCAAACTGTTCCGACACCTCGCTCCAATACCTCTGTAGACACTGGACCACCTCCTTTCAGTTGTTGAAATCTAACCTCAGCCTGCCACAAATTTCGCCCATGTCAAAAACAAAATGCAGTGGTCGGCAAAGTTTTTTCCACGTCATGTTGTCGTGAGCCATAGAGTGCCTATTGCGATTGCAGAACACTCAGGCATTGCTGCGGCAAGTCGGACATCGTCAGTTCGCGCTGCGGCTTGGGTGCCGGCGCGTTCGGATCGCGCGGTTTGGGGGGCGGCGGATTGAGGATGTTGTTCACCCATTCCTGCGCCTCGGCGCAGCCATCGCCGGGTGGTGGCGGATCCTGATTGACGCAGCCGGACGCGCCTGCGGGGCAGGCAAGGCGCACGTGGAAATGATAGTGATGCCCCCACCATGGCCGCACCTTGCGCAGCCAGTCGCGGTTGCCGGTCTCGTCATTGCACATCTGCACCTTGGCGCCCGGAAAGATAAAGATCCGCGCGACGCGCGGGTCGCTGGCCGCGGCCTTGACCAGCTCATGCTGTCCGCGCGTCCAGCGCGAGTTGACATAGGCGCCATTCGCGCGCCGCATCGAGGTCGCCGACAGGTTCTCGCGCTCTCGAATGCTCAGGTTGAGTCGGCTGGGCTGCATCAGCCATATATCCGCGTCGAGCCCGATCTGGTGCGAGCGGTGCCCGCTCAGCATGGGGCCTCCGCGCGGCTGACTGATGTCGCCCACGTAAATCCCCGGCCAGCCCGACTGCTGCGCCACCCTGGCCGAGAGCTTTGCGATGAAATCCACCACTTGCGGATGGCCCCAATTGCGGTTGCGGCTCAGGCGCATCGCCTGCCATGTCGGCCCGGTTTGCGGCAGTTGCACGCCGCCTGCGACACAGCCCTTGGCATAGCTGCCGAAGGGTGCCGCGCTCTGGCGCGATCCGACGCTGGCCGCCCCAAAGAACTGCTTGGCCTCTTTGCCCTGCATGCTGGCGGGCACGCCTTGGGCAAAGGCCGGCGGGGTCGCAAGGACGAGAATGGCGGCAAGCGCCCTGATATGCGTGATCATTCGGCTGGATCTCCTTGCGGTTTCACGAACGATAGCAGGATAAGGCCCAATGCGAAAAGGCCGATCAGCGGCGTGACGCCGATTTGCTGGCTGCCCGTCACTGCGGTCACCACCCCGATGAGGGACGGCGCGAGAAAAGCCGTCGCCTTGCCCGCCAGCCCGTAGAGGCCAAAGGACTGCGTCATTTGCCCCGGACGCGCCTGGCGCACCATCATCGACCGGCTGGCCGACTGCAGCGTGCCCCCCGCCGCGCCGATCAGGATCCCGCAGCCATAGAAAAGGATGTCCGGCAGGGCGGACCCCGGTGGCAGGGCAATGCCATAAACCGAACTGCGCGATATGGTCGCAATGGAGATGGCCACCACAAGCAGGACGAGAATGGCCGCGACAATCACGGCCTTGGGGCCGAAGCGATCATCCGCATAGCCACCCAGCCAGGCAAAAAGCGCGCCCGACACCAGCGCGAGAATGCCAAAGACGCCCACATCGACCACGCTCCACCCCAGCACGCCCGAGGCATAGATGCCGCCAAAGAAATACATCCCGTTAAGTGCATCGCGGTAGAACATCGACGCGCCGAGATAGGAAAACATGGAGGGCGTCTGCGGAAGCTGCCGGATCGTGCCGATCACCTCGGCCAATGCCCGCCGCTCCGCGCCCATCCCGGCCCGCATCGGCGCAGGATCACGCACCCACCAGAAAAACGGCACCATGAAGGCGATATACCACAGCCCCGTCAGCGGCCCGACAAACCGCGTCCCCTCGCGCGCGCCGGCATCCAGACCAAAGGCAGGCGCAAGGCCGATGAGTGTCCGCCCCGTATCGGCCCCTTCGGCAAAAAAGAGCAGCATGATGGTCAGCGCCACCAACCCGCCCAGATACCCAAATGCCCAGCCATTGCCGGAAATGCGCCCGATCTCGTCCGGGCGGCCCAGATCCGGCAGCATGGAATTGGTAAAGATCGTGGCGAACTCCATCCCGATCATGCCGATCACGAAGAATCCGAGGATCAGAACCACGTTTGGCCCCTCGGGCACAGCCCACCAGATGCCAAAGGCGCCCAGCACATACATCGCCGAAAAGACCCATATCCACCGCAGCCGCGCACCCGAATGATCCGCCATTGCGCCCAGGATCGGCGCACCCAGCGCGATGATGACGCCGCCCACCGCGATGCCAAAGGCCCATATGGTCTGCGCCTGCGCCCCATCACCGATCAACTCGTTCATGTAGGGCGCAAAGATGAAGGTGATGAGCAGGGTGTTATAAGGCTGGCTGGCCCAGTCGAAAAAGAACCACCCCCAGATGCGGCGACGTTTGCTGATGGCTGTCATGTCATCCCCGACCCCGCTGCCCTGCGCCACGATATGACAGCCCGTGCCCCGGCGCGGCAAGCCATTCCTGCCACTGCTCTTGCGCTTTGCGCCGCTGCGGCCTAATTCGGGGCTAGCGAGACACAAGGGGTAGCATGACATGCTGGCAATTTACGGACCTTTGCAACTGATCCTCAGCATCGTCTATTTCGTGATGATCGTTCACATCATCATGAGCTGGCTGATCAACTTTCAGGTGCTGAACCTGCGCCAGCCGCTGGTGTCACAGATCTGGGACGGCCTCAATCGCCTGCTCGAGCCGATCTACCAGCCGATCCGCAGCATCCTGCCCGACACGCGTCCGCTGGATCTGGCGCCGCTGGTTGCGCTTGTCATCGTGATTTCGCTGCGCGCCTATGTGCTGCCGGTGATGTTCGGCTTTGCCTGATGGCACCTGGGGCCTTGTTCACCGAATCTTAGTGTGAAAATACTCCTGTAAGAGCATACGCACCTACAGGATCTCCCCATGCCCCCCGCTGCCACCCTCCTGAGGGACATATTCGGATTCGACGCCTTCCGCCCCGGCCAGGAGGAGATCGTAAGCGCCGTCGCAGGCGGGCAAAACGTGCTGGCGATCATGCCGACGGGGGGCGGCAAATCCCTTTGTTTCCAATTGCCTGCGCTAATGCGGGAGGGCGTGACCGTGGTCATATCCCCCCTCATCGCCCTGATGCGCGATCAGGTCCGCGCCCTGCGCGCGGCAGGTGTCGAGGCCGGCGCGCTGACCTCCGGCAATACCGAGGAGGAGACGGCCGCCGTCTGGGAGGCGCTCGAGGCGGGCAGGCTCAAGCTGCTCTACATCGCGCCCGAACGTCTTGCCGCCGGATCGGCGATGGGCATGCTCCGCCGGATCGGCGTCAGCCTCATTGCCGTGGACGAGGCGCATTGCGTCAGCCAGTGGGGCCATGATTTTCGCCCCGACTACTTGCGCATCGGCGAGCTGCGCCGCGCCCTTGGTGTGCCGCTGGCTGCTTTCACCGCCACGGCGGATGCCGAAACGCAGGACGAGATCATCGAAAAGCTGTTCGATGGCGCCGCGCCCGAACGGTTCCTGCATGGCTTTGACCGGCCCAATATCCACCTTGCCTTTGCCGCCAAGGATAGCCCCCGCCGCCAGATCATGGACTTCGCAGGCGCGCACAAGGGGCAGTCAGGGATCGTCTATTGCGGCACCCGGGCACGCACCGAAACGTTGGCGCAGGCGCTGCGCGAGGGCGGGCACAACGCGGTTGCCTACAACGGCGGGATGGAGGCAGATACCCGACGCGCCGTCGAGGCACGCTTCAACGCCGAGGATGGCCTGATCGTGGTGGCCACCGTCGCCTTCGGCATGGGCGTGGACAAGCCCGACATCCGCTGGGTCGCCCACGCCGACCTGCCCAAATCCATCGAAAGCTATTATCAGGAAATCGGGCGCGCGGGCCGGGACGGCGCCCCGGCCGAGACGCTGACCCTCTATGGACCGGACGACATCCGCCTGCGCCGCAGCCAGATCGACGAGGGGCTGGCCCCACCCGAACGGCGCATGGCAGACCACGCACGCCTCAATGCGCTCCTCGGTCTTGCCGAGGCGCTGGAATGTCGGCGCGTGAAGCTGCTGGGCTACTTTGGCGAGGACACGCAAACGTGCAAGAATTGCGACCTGTGCGACACGCCCCCCGCCACGTTCGACGGGACAGAGGCGGTGCGCAAGGCGCTATCCGCGATCCTGCGCACGAATGAATATTTCGGCGCGGGCCACCTGATCGACATCCTGATGGGCAAGGTCACCGACAAGGTTCGCCAGCGCGGACATGACGAACTGCCCACCTTCGGCGTGGGCAAGGATATGTCCAAGCAGAACTGGCAGGGCATCTTTCGCCAGATGATGGGCCACGATCTGGTCCGCCCCGATCCCGAGCGGCATGGCGCGCTACGCATGACGGATCCTGCGGTGCCCATTCTCAAGGGCGAGGCAGGCATCACCCTGCGCAAGGACATGGTGCTGGCCGGGGATCGCCGCCCTGCCGTAAAGGCGCTGGTCTCGGACGAGGATGCGCCGCTTCTGTCAGCACTCAAGGCCAAGCGACGCGCCTTTGCCGAGGCGCAGGGCGTGCCCGCCTACATCGTCTTCAACGACCGGACCCTGATCGAGATGGCCGAACTGCGCCCCGCCAGCCTTGACCAGATGGCCCGTATCGGCGGTGTCGGCGCCAAGAAGCTGGATCAATATGGCGATGCGTTCCTTGAGGTCATCAACGGCGAGGCCGCGCAGATGCACCCCGCGCGGCGCAAGTTGGCCGGGCGCGCGTCGGGCAGCGTCTATGACCGCCTGAACGAGGTGCAGCAGCAGTTGGCACGCGGCGCGGACGGTCTGGACAAACCGCTCAGCTGCGGCACCAGCCTGATCACCCGCATAGCAGAGCAGCGCCCCCGCGACGCCGCGCAGATGGCGCGCATCCTCGGTGACAAGCGCGCCGAGCGTTTCGGCCCCGCCTTTCTGGACGTTCTGCAAGAGGCGGACTAGATCAGGGCCATTGCGAAAGGAAATTTCATGCTCGTTGCCATCTCGCCCGCCAAGAAACTGGATATGTCGCCCGCCGAGGCGCAGGCCACAGTGCCCGGCTTTGCCAAGGACGCAAAGGTGCTGGCGGAGGTCGCACAGCAGCTGAGCCAGGACGAGTTGCGCAAGCTGATGAGCATCAGCGCCGATCTGGCCAAGCTGAACGCCGAACGTTTCGCCAATTTCGGCGAGATGGAGAGCAAGCCAGCCGCGCTTGCCTTTGCGGGGGACACCTATCAGGGGCTCGAGGCCAGCAGCCTTGACCCCGAAGAGATGGCATGGGCGCAAGACCACCTTCGGATCCTGTCCGGTCTGTATGGTATCTTGCGCCCGCTTGATGCGATCCAGCCTTACCGGCTGGAAATGGGCAGCAAGCTGAAAACGGATCAGGGCAAATCACTTTATGAGTATTGGGGCACGCGCCTGTCCGAGGCGCTGAACCGGCATGCCGATGAGGTCAAGGCAGATGTTCTGGTGAATTGCGCCAGTCAGGAATATTTCGGCGCGGTCGACCGGGATGCGCTCAAACTGCGCGTCATCACGCCTGTGTTCCTTGAGGACAAGGGCGGCGAGCCCAAGATCGTCAGCTTCTACGCCAAGAAGGCGCGCGGCGCGATGGCGCGGTTCATCATCCAGAACCGCCTGACCGACCCAGACGCGCTGCTGGAGTTCGACACCGGCGGCTATGCACACAGCCCCGATCTGTCCCAAGACGGCAAACCCGCCTTCGTGCGCGCCGCCAGCTGACGGCGCGGCGCGCGCAGCAATCCTCGTGTGCACGCCGCTCCGCCAAACGCTGTGATCTGAGGATTGGGCGAAACGCCTTGGGACTACCCCGCATCCGCGACAGGCGGGACAAGCGGGCGCACATTCATAGGACATGCCTCCACGATCCGCTCATGTATTGCAGCCTTGCGCAGTGGCTTGGTCAGATAATGGTCCAATCCAGCCGCAAGGATGCAGGTGTCATCCCCGTCCATCGCGTGGGCGGTCATTGCCACGATGGGCACATGCACACCGGTCTTCTTCTCGATGTCGCGGATGTGGCCCGTCGCCTCCTTGCCGTCCATCAGCGGCATCGAGATGTCCATGAAGACGATGTCGGGCTGAACGCTCTGATAGAGCGCGACCGCCTCGACTCCGTTTTCGGCAAAGGTCAGATCAATGTCGAGTGCGGCGACCATCTTGGAGAAGACCAGCCGGTTCGTCTTGTTATCCTCGGCGGCCAGCACACGCAGAGCGCGCGCTGGCACGCCGGGCGCAGCGGCATCATCTGCGCCCGGCTGGGCATCTGGCGCTTTGGACCGCGCCTGCACAGGCAGCGCCGCGAGCGCCGCGCATAATTCGCGCCGCGAGACAGGTTTTTGCAGGACGGCATGCAGGAGAGGCCGCGCCGGATCTTGCGCGGCATAGCCAATGTTGTCGCTCAGCAGGATCACGGGCATCTCATGCTCCGCCGCACGCAGCGCCTCGGCCAATTCGAGCCCGTCCATTCCGTTCAGGTGATGCTCGGTCAGAACGAGGTCGACCTGTGGCCCGACAAGGGACAGCGCCTCTGGCGCATCCGCGCAGCAAACCGTTTCGATGCCGAACAGGTTCAACCGCTTTTCCAGAAGCTGCCGATTTGCATCGTTGCCATCGACGATCATCGCGCGGCTCAGGCCCGCGATGGCAACCGGCGCAGGCTCGGCCGCGCCGTCGGGCATCGGCAAGGTGATCTGAAGGCCGAAGGTCGATCCGACACCCAGCTCGCTCTCGACCCAGATCTGCCCGCCCATCAGCCGCACCAACTGCTGCGAGATGGCAAGGCCGAGGCCCGTGCCCTCGAACCGGCGATTATGCTCGTCATCCACCTGATTGAATTCACCGAACACATGCTCGACCTTGTCCGCCGGAATGCCGATCCCCGTATCCTCGACCGCGATATGCACCTGCGCGCTGCCATCCTCGCCCATCATTCCCGTCACCCGGATCAGCACATGGCCCTTTTCGGTAAACTTGACCGCATTGCCCATGAGGTTCGTCAGTACCTGCCGCATCCGGCCCGGATCGCCGATGAATTGCGTCGGCAAGAACAGGTCATAATCCAGCAGGATCTCCAGCCCCTGATCGCGCGCCTTGGGCTGCAACAGCATGATCAACTCGTGAATGCAGCGCTCAAGATCAAAAGGCTCGGGCTTGAGCACCAGCTTTTCAGCTTCGATCTTGGAGTAGTCCAGCACATCGTTGATGATGACCAAGAGCGCCTCGCCCGAGTTCTTGATCGTATCGGCATAGAGGCGCTGCTCTTCGGTCAGCTCGGTATCCTTGAGCAGATCGCTCATGCCCACGATGCCATTCATGGGCGTTCGGATTTCGTGGCTCATGTTGGCGAGGAAGGACGATTTGGCCCGATTGGCAGCCTCGGCACGCGCGCGCGCCTCCTTCAGACGCTCTTCATAGCGGATGGTTTCGGTGATGTTCAGCGCCAGGCTGACCACGTCACCGCCATGGCCGCGCTGATCGATCAGCTTGATGTATTCGCCGCTCCACAGGCGGATGACGGTCGGCTCCGGGTCGATGCTCTGCCAGCGGTCCAGCATCGTCTCGCGCCAGGCGGCTGGGGCAAGATCGCCGATATCGACGATCCCCTCCTCGGTGGCCAGCTGCAAAATTTCGACATAGCTGATGCCCGGCTCGATCAGCTCCAGCCCGTCAAAGACCGACATATAGGCCGGGTTGGCCGCGATCATGCGGCTGTTGTCATCGAAAAAGGCAAAACCGTCCTGAATTGTCTCGATCGAATGCCAGAGCCGCCGTTCGGCGACCTGCACCTTTTCATTGGCGACATGCAGATCCGATTTGACCCGCTGGTTTTCATCCTCGACCGTCTGAACCTTGGCTCGGGTGACTACGATCTCGTCCGACAGGGCGCGCGCATGCAGGCCCAGCTTGCGGTTGGCCGCGTGCAGCTCAGCCTGCTTTTGCTCTAGAAGGCGCTCGGCGGCAAGGCGCGCGCGCCGTTCCTGTGCCACTTTATTGGCAAGCTCCATGCCGATTCTCAGCCACCTTGTCACCTGATGCAGGCAACCTTGCGGCAGTGACGTGAACATCTTCTTAACGCCGCTTGGCAGGGCCATTGCCCTGCAAGGGCGCGCATGGCACGATGATTGCATCCCCTTGTCAGGAGGCCGCCATGCTGCGCCACGTTCTGCTTACCTTGCTTTTCGTCAGCTGCGCGGCAGGCGCTTCTGCTCAATCCTCAAACAGTCAGTCCCCAGAGACCCAGCCCGTGCCCGACAGGCGCGCGGTCATCACGCCGGATGTCGATTTTTACGGCTCGGACCTGACAGCGCTTTTCGACACCACCTATGAGGCCTGCCATACCGCCTGCCTCAGCGCGCCAGCGTGCCAGGCGTTCACCTTCAACAGCAAATCGAACGCCTGTTTCCCCAAAAGCGCGGTCACCGAAGAGCAGCCTTTCGAGGGGGCAACTTCAGCCCGCATCGTCCCCACAAGCGCCGCCGTGCTGGCGCAGGCCGAGGCGCGCGCCAGCGATCTGGCGTTTCTCGGCGCGGGCACCATGGCAGAGGCGCGCACGCAGGCAGAAAAGCTTGGCCGGCTGCATTCGGGCGGCAACTATGACCTTGGCGCGATGATCGCAGCCGCGCAGGCGCGTGAGGCCAGCGGCGACATGCTGAATGCGATGCGCTGGATGGGGGCCGGGACTGCCACCAGCGATCTGGCCGAGCATTGGACGGATTTCGCACGCCTCTCTCTCGAGATTGATGAAAACCAGTCGCAGCATACGCGGCGCGCCGTTACGGCCAGCGCCAATGCGTATTTGCGCGCCCTTTCGGGTGGCACGCGCGTCAACGCCCTCCTGATCATGGCCGAGGCGCTGGAGCGCGCGGGCCGGGGCGCGGACATGGTCCGCGCGCTCCGCCTTGCCGACGGGATCCAGCCGCGCGCCGATGTGACGGCCGCGCTGGAGGATGCGGTCGCCAAATACGGCTTTCGCATCGTGGACAACAACACCGAGGCAGACAGCGCCGCGCCGCGCATCTGCGCCGAGTTTTCCGAGGATCTGATCGAGGCAGGGCAGGATTATGCACCCTTCGTGCGCCTGCCCGATCCCGGCCTCGTCGTGCAACCAGACCAGCGCCAGATCTGCGTCGACGGCGTTCAGCACGGCGAGCGCTATGCAATCACGTTTCGCCAGGGCCTGCCTGCGGCGGATGGCCAGACCCTGACCAAGGATGTCCAGATCACCGCCTATGTCCGCGACCGCGCGCCCAAGGTCACCTTTCCGGGCCGGGCCTATGTGCTGCCGCGCGCCGCAGATGCCGCGCTGCCGGTCGAGACGGTCAACCTCGATGAAGTGCAGCTGAGCCTGCGGCGCATCAGCGACCGCAACCTCCTGCGCACAATGCAGAACGGCTCTTTCGGCCGCCCGCTGGATGGCTATTCGCGCGAGGCGTTTTCGCAGAACATCGCGCAGGAGGTCTGGACCGGCACGGGCGAGGTCGAAAACTCGCTGAACCGCACGATGACCACACGCCTGCCACTGGGCGACGTTCTCAAGGAGCAGCCGACGGGCATCTATACCCTGACCGCCAGCATCGAGGGCGTCGATCGCCATGACGATGTGGGGGCGACGCAATGGTTCGTGCTGACCGACCTGGGGCTGACGACCCTTTCGGGAAATGATGGTCTGCACGTCTTTGCCCGTAGCCTTGACAGCGCGGATGCGCTGGAGGGGATCGAGGTGACGCTGCTGTCGCGCGCCAATGCGGTGCTGGCCACCGCCATGACGGATGCCGAAGGCCACGCTCGCTTTGATCCCGGACACGCGCGCGGCATAGATGGTGCCTCTCCTGCGCTCATCCTTGCCAAGCAGGGCGAGGCGGATGCGGCCTTTTTATCCCTGACCGATCCCGCATTCGATCTGTCTGATCGCGGCGTCGCGGGGCGCGCGCCCGCGCCGCCCGTCGATGTCTTTCTCGCCACGGACCGGGGCGCCTACCGCGCGGGCGAGGTCATTCATGCAACAGCACTGGCGCGCGGCGACACTGCCGAGGCGACCACCGGCCTGCCCTTGACGGCAATCCTGACGCGCCCCGATGGCGTCGAGTATACGCGCGCCCTGTCGGCTGATGACGCGGCAGGCGGCCATGTCTTTGCCC
Source organism: Roseovarius sp. D0-M9 (assembly GCF_037083805.1). Classification (NCBI taxonomy): domain Bacteria; kingdom Pseudomonadati; phylum Pseudomonadota; class Alphaproteobacteria; order Rhodobacterales; family Roseobacteraceae; genus Roseovarius; species Roseovarius sp. D0-M9. The sequence goes on from NZ_JBAPKZ010000009.1 coordinate 53,502, forward strand.
TGCCCGTGGGTCAGACGGCCCCCCGCGGCACCTGGACCTTGGATATCAAGGCCGACGTCGACGCGCCCGCCCTCGCCAGCACGCAAGTTCTGGTCGAGGACTTCCTGCCGGAGAGAATAGATTTCGAACTGTCCCTGCCCGAGGGCACGCTGAACGCAGCCGCCCTGCCCCCGCTGGAAGTCGATGCCGAATATCTCTTTGGCGCACCCGGCGCGGGCCTCAAATCCGAAGGCAGCCTCGTGCTGCGCCCGGCGCGCCGCCTTGACGCGCACCCCGGCTATGCCTTTGGCCGCCATGATGCCAGCAGCGGGCCGCGCGTCGAGGTTCTCGACAGCGACGTGACGGGCGACGATGGCCGGCTGAGCGTGCCGCTGACCCTGCCCGATAACCTGGACGAAACGCGGCCCTACACTGCCACCGCCACCTTGCGCCTGCGCGAAGGGTCGGGTCGCCCGGTCGAGCGGCAGATCAGCCGCACCGTTGCGCCCACTGCACCGATCATCGGGATCAAGCCTGCGGTCGATGGCGTTCTCCCCGAGGGCGGCGAGGCCAGCTTTGACGTGATTGCCGTCGCGCCGGACCTTGGCCGCAGCGATATGCAAATCGAGTGGACGCTGAACCGCATCAACACGCGCTACCAATGGTATAGCTACTATGGCGACTGGAATTGGGAGCCGATCACGACGCGCACGCGCATCGCCTCGGGCAGTGGCGCGCTGGGCGAGACGCCGCTCACCGTCACCGCGCCCGTGGAATGGGGCGAATACGAACTCTTGGTCGAGAGGACGGATGGGGCCTATACATCCTCGTCGGTCCAGTTCCACGCAGGTTGGTATGCGCCCGCCGACAGCAGCCAGACCCCCGACACGCTGGATCTGTCGCTGGATGCTTCCAGCTATACCCCCGGCGACACCGCGCGCCTGCGCATCGACGCGCGCTATGCTGGGACGGCACTGATATCGGTCATGTCAAACCGTGTCATCTCGCGACAATCCGTCGAGATGGCCGAGGGCGAGAACATCATCCCCCTCGATGTCACCGAAGACTGGGGGCCCGGCGCCTATGTCACCGCGCAGCTCATCCGCCCGATGGATGTGTCTGCCGGGCAAAATCCCGCCCGTAGCCTCGGCCTTGCATATGCCGGCATCGATCCGGGCGCCCGCCAGCTGAGCGTCAGCATCGACGCCCCCAAGGAGGTGGATCCGCGCGGCCCCATGACCGCCCGCGTCAAGGTGGATGGGCTGAACGGCGAGGCAGGCTTTGTCACCCTTGCCGCCGTGGATGTGGGCATTCTCAACCTCACAGGGCATCCCAGCCCCGACCCGTCCGCGCATTACTTTGGCCAGCGCCGCCTTGGCGTCGAGATCCGCGATATCTATGGCCGCCTCATCGACGGCATGACCGGCGCCGAGGGGATTGTGCGCTCGGGCGGGGATGCAGGCAACGGGATGCAGCGCCAATCTCCTCCGCCGACAGAGGATCTGGTGGCCTATTTCACCGGCCCACTGGCCGTTGGGCCGGATGGCAGGGCCGAGGCATCTTTTGACATTCCCGACTTCAACGGCACCATTAGCCTCATGGCCATCGGCTGGAGCGCGGTGGGCGTCGGGCAGGCCGAGGCCGAGGTGCTGGCGCGCGATCCTGTCGTGCTGACCGCCTCCGTGCCGCGGTTCCTTGCGCCCGGCGATGCCAGTTCGATGTTGCTCGAGATCGTTCACGCGACCGGCCCCACGGGCCGCGCCAGTTTGGACGTGACGGCAGCAGATGGCCTCACCCTGGCGGGCGATGTGCCGCCGGGCATTGACCTTGCCGAGGGACAGAAACAGACGCTTCGGCTGCCCATCACTGCGGGCGAGGTGGGCGATCACACCATCCGCATCGCACTGACCACGCCGGATGGCCAGCAGCTGACCAAATCTCTGACCCTTCCGGTGCGCGCCAATGACCCGGCCGTGTCGCAGACGCGTCAATTCCAACTCGCGGCAGGCGACACATTTACGCTCACGGACGATGTCTTTGCCGGGTATCGCCAAGGCACCGGCGAGGCCGTCATCTCGGCGGGGGCCATAGCGCGGCTGAACGTTGCCGGGCTGCTGCAATCGCTGGACCGTTATGCCTACGGCTGCACCGAGCAGGTCACATCCCGCGCGCTGCCGCTGCTGTATTTCAATCAGGTCGCCAGCGCCCTTGGCATGGGCAGTGACGCCGCCATCAAGGCGCGCGTCGATGAGGCCGTCTCGCGCGTCCTGACGCGGCAGACAGCCAGCGGCGCTTTTGGGCTCTGGCAGGCGCAATCCGGCGATTTCTGGCTCGACGCTTATGTCGCGGATTTCCTGTCCCGCGCCCGCGCCGAGGGATATGGCGTGCCGGATCTGGCCTTTGCCATGGCGATGGACAACCTGCGCAACCGCGTGAACTACGCCCCCGACTTTGACGAGGGCGGCGAGGACATTGCCTATGCGCTCATGGTGCTCGCCCGCGAAGGCGCGGCGGCCATGGGTGATCTGCGGTATTATGCCGATGTCAAAGGCGCCGATTTCGCGACGCCCCTCGCGCAGGCGCAACTGGGCGCGGCGCTTGCCTCCTACGGGGATCCCAGCCGCGCGGACGCGATGTTCCGCGCCGCGTTGGACAGTATGGGCGAGGAGGAGGACAAACCCGTCTGGCGCAGCGATTACGGCACGGCCTTGCGTGACCGCGCGGGCGTGCTGGCCCTGATCATCGAGGCCGGCAGCGAGGCCGGCGATACCGAGGGGCTGGCGCGCAGCCTTGCCACCACGGGCCCGCACCTGTCGACCCAGGAAGAGGCGTGGAGCCTTCTGGCCGCCCATGCGCTGATCGATGAAACGGGGGCAAGCGGCCTGACCCTGAATGGCGGCGAGATAGCCGGGCCGTTCATCCGCAAGCTTGCTGCCGAAACGCTTTCGCCGCAGGCCATCGTGAATACCGCGCCAAGCGCCACTGACATCACCCTGACCACCTTTGGCGTGCCCGAGGTGCCGGGCCCGGCGGATGGCTATGGCTACGGGATCGAGCGCGAATACTTCGACATGGAGGGCAACGCGCGCAATCTGGACGATATCCCATCCGGGACGCGCTTGGTCGCGGTTCTCACCGTGACCCCCTTTGAGGCCAGCGAGGCGCGTCTGATTGTCGATGACGCGCTGCCCGCCGGGCTGGAGATCGACAATCCGAACCTCGTCACCTCCGGCGATATCGGCGCCCTCGACTGGCTCGAGACAGCCTATGCGGAGCACACGGAGTTTCGCAGCGACCGCTTTGTCGCCGCCGTCGATTGGCGCGATGACCAGCCGTTTCGCCTTGCCTATATCGTGCGCGCGGTGACGCCGGGCCGTTACCACCACCCCGCCGCCACGGTCGAGGATATGTATCGCCCTGCGTATCGAGCAAACACCGATACCGGCGCGATGACGGTCACGGAATAGGCCATGCGCGCGCATCATTGGCTCTTTGCGGTTGCCCTAGCGCTTACCATTGGCGCGGGCGGGCGCGATGCGGCGGACCGCTGGATCGCGGCCACGCCCCTGCCTGCGCTGCTGACCACAACAGGCACCGAGGTGCTGGACCGCAGCGGGCGCCCTTTGCGCATCTACACCGTAGCCGATGGCCGGTGGCGGCTGGCGCCGGGGCCGGTCGATCCAGCCTTTACCGATATGCTGATCGCCTACGAGGATCGCCGGTATCACAGCCATTCGGGCGTTGATCTGCGTGCCATGCTGCGCGCCGCCGCGCAGGCGGTGGCGCAGGGCGGCATCGTCTCGGGCGCCTCGACACTGACGATGCAGGTCGCGCGCCTGATGGAGGAAGGCAGCACCGGCGAATGGGCAGGCAAGCTGCGCCAGATCCGACTGGCACTGGCGCTGGAGCGGCGGCTGACCAAGGATGAGATCCTGCGCATCTACCTCAGCCGCGCGCCCTATGGCGGCAATATCGAAGGTATCCGCGCCGCCACGCTCGCATGGTTCGGCAAGGAGCCGGCTCGCCTGACCCCCGCCGAGGCGGCGCTGTTGGTGGCCCTGCCCCAGTCGCCCGAAACCCGCCGACCGGACCGGCATCCGGCCGCCGCCCAAGGCGCGCGCGACCGCGTGCTGGACCGCATGGCGCAGAGCGGCGTGCTCAGCCACGACGACGCCGAGGCGGCCAAGCTGGACCCCGTGCCGACGGCGCGCCGGCCCTTTCCCGCGCTTGCGCCGCATTTGTCCGATCGCGCCCTCGCCGAGAGCCCAAGCGCGCTGCACCATGATCTGACCATTGATGCCGCGCTACAGGCCCAGCTTGAGACGCTGGCCGCCCGCGCGGTGCGCGGCCTGCCCGGTGGGGTCTCGGTCGCCATCCTTCTGGCCAATCACCGCAGCGGCGAGATTCTCGCCTCGGTCGGCTCGGCGGGCTATGCGGGCGGCGCGCGGCAGGGCTTTGTCGACATGACCAAGGCGCTGCGCTCGCCCGGATCGACGCTCAAGCCGGCGATCTACGCGATGGCCTTCGACCGGGGGCTGGCCCATCCGCAGACCCTGATCGACGATGCCCCGGCGCGTTTCGGCGACTATGCGCCGCAGAATTTCGACGGCCATTTTCGGGGCGAGGTGACCGTCACCGATGCCCTGCGCCAGTCGCTCAATATCCCGCCGGTGCGCCTGATGGACGCCATTGGCCCCGCGCACCTCATGGATGTGATGCGCCGCGCCGGGATGCGCCCCGAGCTGCCCGGCGATCACGCGGGCCTTGCCGTGGCACTGGGCGGCGTGGGGGTCAGCCTGTCGGATATGGTGCAACTCTACGCCGCCCTCGCGCGGGGCGGCGAGGCGATCCCGCTGCATTGGCGGCAGGGTGCAGAGGGGGCCAGCACCCGCATTCTTGGACGCGCTGCCGCGTGGCAGGTCGGCGATATCCTGTCAGGTCTCGCGCCGCCCCCCAACGCCCCTGCCCGCGCGCTCGCCTACAAGACCGGCACCTCCTATGGGCACCGCGATGCATGGGCGCTGGGATGGGACGGCGCGCATGTCGCGGGCGTCTGGATCGGGCGGCCCGACGGGACGCCGGTGCCGGGCGCATTTGGCGGCGATCTGGCCGCGCCAATCCTTTTCGAGGCATTCCAGCGGCTGAAGCCTGCATTTGATCCCTTGCCCCGCCCCCCGCCGGAGACGCTGATCGTCGGCACCGCCGAGCTGCCGCAGCCCCTGCGCCACTTTGCCGGGCGCGGCGCTGCCTTCGTCACCGACAAGGGCGCGCCCGAGTTGATCTTTCCGCCCGATGGCGCGCGCCTTGCGGGCGAGGCGCCGGGGCTGCCAGTCAAGGTGCGCGGCGGTACCCCGCCCTATACGTGGCTGGCCAATGGCACCCCCAGACTGACAGGCATTCGCGGCGAGCAGGCCAATATCCCCGGCCTCGGCAAGGGCTTCAGCCAGATCGCCGTGATCGACGCCGCCGGGCGGAGCGCGCGCATCACGATACGGTTGGACTGATCCAGTCGGGCTGAGCGGACAGGACTGAGCGCTGCTAGGTCATTGCCGCTTCAGCGGCGCTGCGGATTGCGCGGATATTGTCCCCATAGATGCCGGGGTTCTGGACGCTGCCCCCCTTGAAGACGCCGGAGCCCGCAACAAGGACATCCGCCCCCGCTTCGGCCATCAAGGGCGCGGTCTCGGGCGTGATGCCGCCATCGATCTCGATGTGGATGGGGCGGTCCCCGATCATGGCGCGCAAGGCGCGCACTTTTTCAATCTGGCTGTGAATGAACTTCTGACCGCCAAAACCGGGGTTGACCGTCATGACGCAAATCAGATCCACCATGTCCAGCAGATGGGGCAGCGCATCCAGACCCGTGCCGGGGTTCAGCGCAAGGCCCACCTTGCAACCAGCGCCGCGAATGGCCTGAAGGGTGCGGTGGATGTGCGGCCCCGCCTCAAGATGCGCGGTCAGGATATCGGCGCCCGCGTCTGCATAGGCATCGATATAGGCATCAACCGGCGAGATCATCAGATGCACGTCCATGACGGTCTGGATATGTGGCCGAATGGCCGCCAAAAGGGGCGGGCCAAAGGTCAGGTTCGGCACGAAATGCCCGTCCATGACATCGACATGCACCCAGTCACAGCCCTGATCCTCGATGGCGCGAATTTCCTGCCCGAAATTGGCGAAATCGGCTGAGAGGATCGACGGGGCGATCTTGATCTTGCGGTCGAATGTCATTGGCGCGCTCCGGGGGCTGTGGCAAGGGGGCTCTGGCGAGTTGGCATCTGGTAAATGCTCCTTAACCCCCACCGGGGTCAAGGTCACGCGAGATTGCGGCGAGCGCAGCTTTGTGCCACCTATCTCTTTGTCGCGAGCAAAAAGGCCCCGCCATGACCGAAATGCCCCTCTCTCCCTCCCTGCTCGAGCCGCCCTCGGGGCTGCAAACCCATCTGGGATTCGAGCTGACAGAGTGGTCGCGGGATCATGCCGTGGTCGAACTGGAGTTTGCGCCGCATCTGCACAATCGGCAGGGCCTGCTGCACGGCGGCATCCATGCGCTGCTGCTGGACACGGCGATGGGCTATGCGGGCTGCTATACTGGCGAGCCGGGCAATCAGCAGAACGCGCTAACCCTGTCGATGACCGTCAATTACATCGGTCAATTGCAGGGCAAACGCATCATCGCGACGGCACGCCGGACGGGCGGAGGGCGGCGCACCTATTTTGCCGAGGCCACCGTCACGGACGAGACGGGCGCAGTCGCCGCCTCCGCCACCGGCGTCTTTCGCTACCGATCCGGCCCGCTGACGGGCTGACATGCAGAGCCCCGTCATCTCTCAGGCGCGCGAGGCCGAGGCACGTTCACGCGCGCAAAAGCGCCCGATGCTGGATCTGCGCCCGGTTGGATATGTCATCGGCCTGACATTGACGGCTCTGGGGCTGGCTATGGTGCTTCCCCTCGTGGTCGACATCGGAGAGGGACGCGATCACTGGCATGTCTTTGCACAATCGTCGATCCTGACCTGCCTGATCGGCGGCCTCGTCGCAGGTGCATGCCGCAACGGGGTGGGCGAGGGCCTGACCATCCGGCAGACGTTCCTGCTGACCACCGGCGTTTGGGTGGTGCTGCCGCTTTTTGGCGCGCTGCCCTTCATGCTGGGCGCGACGGGTCTCGATTTCACCGACGCGGTGTTCGAGGCGATGTCGGGCCTCACGACCACCGGATCGACTGTCGTAACGGGGCTCGACACGCTGCCCAAGGGGATCCTCTTGTGGCGCGGCATCATGCAATGGCTGGGCGGGGTCGGCATCATCGTCGTCGCCATGGTGTTCCTGCCCGAGTTGCGCGTCGGCGGCATGCAGCTCTTTCGCGCCGAGGCGTTCGACACGATGGGCAAGATCCTGCCGCGCGCCACTGAAATCGCCAGCCGCATTTCGGTCATCTATCTAGGCATGACCATCGCCTGCATGATGGCCTATGTCCTGACCGGCATGACGCCCTTCGACGCCACCGTGCATGCCCTGACGACCGTCTCGACCGGGGGCATGGCAAACTACGATGCGTCCTTCGATGCCCTGCCCCCTGCGGCAGAATACGTTGCAGTTTTTTTCATGATCCTGTCCGCGCTGCCGTTTGTGCGGTTCGTGCAGCTGATTGCCGGCACCGCAAAGCCGCTCTTGGGCGATCCGCAGGTGCGCGGCTTTTTCATCACCATCCTTTGCATCGTCGGCGTGCTGACGGCCTGGCAATTCCTGCAACGCGCACAGCTCACCGAAGAGACGTTTCGCGAGGTGCTGTTCAACGTGGTTTCGATCATTACCGGCACCGGGTACTCCAGCGATAACTACATGCTCTGGGGGCCCTTCGCGGTATCGATCTTCTTCTTTACCGGGCTCATCGGTGGCTGCGCCGGATCGACCTCATGTTCGATCAAGATCTTTCGCTATCAACTGCTGTTCGCCTCCATCCGCGTGCAGCTGGCTCGCATCCGCGCGCCGCATGGCATCTTCACACCGCGATATGCGGGCAAGACGGTGGGCGACGATGTCTTGAATTCGGTAATGTCGTTCTTCGTTTTCTTTACCGTCAGTCTGGGCCTGATCGCCGTGCTGCTCGGCATGACCGGCCTCGACTTCACCACCGCCATTTCGGGGGCGGCCACGGCACTGGGCAACATCGGGCCAGGCCTTGGCGACACGATCGGCCCGGCGGGCAACTTTTCCACTCTCAACGACACCGCCAAGTGGATCCTGACCGCCGCCATGCTGGTCGGCAGGCTGGAACTTCTGGTGGTCTACGCCCTGTTTACTGTCTCATTCTGGAGGATCTGATGTCTGACACATCCCGCACGCGCCCCTTGGGCGCACAAATCTCGCATATGCTTAAATCACGCGGGGTGGATACCATCTTTGGTATTCCCGGCGTGCATAATCAGGAGATGTATCGCGGCATCGAAGAGGCGGGGATCCGCCATCTCCTCGCCCGTCACGAGCAGGGCGCAGGCTTCATGGCCGATGGATATGCGCGCGCGAGCGGCAAGCCGGGGGTGGCCTACGTCATCACGGGCCCCGGCCTGTGCAACGCGATGACACCGATGGGGCAGGCCTATTCCGATAGCGTGCCCCTGCTGGTGCTATCCTCTTGCCTTGACGATACTGCCGCGACGCGCGGCCAGCTGCACCAGATGCTGGATCAACAGGCCGCAGGCGCGACCGTGTCCGACTGGTCCCATACCGCAGGCAGCGCGGCGGCCGCCTACACCCTGATCGATCGCGCCCTGAGCGAATTTCAGTCCAAACGCGCCCGCACCAAGCATATTCAGGTGCCCATCGCCCAGCTTGAGGGAGAGGCCGAGCCTGCCCCCGAGACGCCGCCACAAACCACCCGTGTGCGCCATGTGATGCCGGATGGGATCGCAGAGCGCATCAAGGCGGCCAAGCGCCCGCTATTTGTCCTTGGCGGCGGCGCTGTGCGCGCCTCCCAAGAGGCCCGGCGCGCGCTGCTGACGCTCAAGGCCGCCAGCCTGCCCACCGATGCCGGGCGCGGCATCATCTCGGTTTCGGGCGATCCGCTGCACTATGGCGGCTATCTGGGCCGTCCTGAAACCGCCGCAGTCGCAGGCAGCGCCGATCTGGTCGTTGTCGTGGGCAGCGAGCTGTCCGAGACGGACCTCTGGCGCGCCAAGCTGGAGCATGAAGCCGATATGATCCGCGTCGACATCGACCCCGAAACACTGGGCCAGGAGCCGGGCAGTATCGCCGTGCAGATGGACGCAAATGACTTCTTTACCGAACTGAACACAGCGTTGGAGGGCCACGAGGCGAACACCTCCTGGACCGCCGATGAGGTCGCCAAGGCGCGCAAGCGCTGGCGCGCCGAAGCCGACAGCGAGCGCCCCGGTATCGCGCGCGTCTGCGATGCCCTGCGCGAGGTGATGCCCGAGGATACGATGTATTTTTCGGATATGACGCAGTTTGCCTATGCCGGCAAAGGGTTCTGGGACATGGAGCGTCCGGGCCACTGGCACCATCCCTACGGCTTTGGCACGCTGGGTTATGCACTGCCCGCCGGCATCGGTGGCGCGGCGGCGCGGCCTGGCTTGCCGACGGTCGTCATCGCAGGCGACTATGGCTTCCAATATACCGTGCAGGAATTGGGCACGGCGGTCGAACTGGGGCAACCTTTGCCCATCCTTCTGTGGGACAACGGCAAGCTGAAAGAGATCGAGGACAGCATGGTCGCGGCGCAAATCGCGCCCAATTCGGTCATAGCGCACAACCCCGACTTCTGCGCGCTGGCCAAGGCGTATGGCGCCGCAGCGGCAGCGCCCAAATCGCTCAAGGAGTTGCAAGAGGCCGTAACGCAAGCCTTCAAGACGGATGGCCCCACCTTGATCTACATGACAGGCGACATGTCCGACTGACCCCTGCGCCAAGGCAATTCTGGTTGCCTTGGCCTCAACTTTTTGCCGATCGCCGGGGGCGCGTCAGCCGATGCGCCCCACAGGGCCCAGTGCCCCTGTCTGCCCGCGATGCAGCAGCAGGTGATCGAGCAGGACACAGGCCATCATCGCCTCGCCCACCGGCACGGCGCGAATTCCGACGCAAGGGTCATGGCGCCCTTTGGTGACAACCTCTGTCGCGCTGCCATCCATGCGGATCGACGCGCGCGGGCTGAGGATGGACGAGGTCGGCTTGACCGCAAAGCGCACAACGATTTCCTGCCCGGTCGATATACCACCCAGAACACCGCCCGCATGATTGCTGGCATACTCGGGGCCGTTCTCGCCCATGTGGATCTCGTCCGCGTTGTCCGTGCCCATCAGCTCGGCGGCGGCCATGCCCTCGCCGATCTCGACGCCCTTGACGGCGTTGATCGACATCATCGCGGCGGCAAGGTCAGTGTCCAGTTTGCCATAGATCGGCGCGCCAAGGCCCGCTGGCACGCCGCGCGCGACCATCTCGATGATCGCCCCGACGGAGTTATGATCCTTGCGCAGCTTTTGCAGGTAAGCCTCCCATTCGGGCGCCGCCTGCGCATCAGGCAGCCAGAAATCATTGCCGTCAATCGCGTCCCAATCGAACGCTGCGCGGTCCAGCGCCATCGCGCCCATGCGCGTCATATAGCCCTTGATCGCCACGCCGGGGATCAACTGATCCAGCGCCGCACGCGCGATGCCGCCTGCGGCCACGCGCGCCGCCGTCTCACGCGCGCTGCTGCGCCCGCCACCGCGATAATCGCGATGCCCGTATTTCTGGTGATAGGTGATATCGGCATGACCGGGGCGGAATGTATTGGCAATGTCGCCGTAATCGCGGCTGCGCTGATCGGTGTTCTCGATCATCAGCTGAATCGACGTGCCGGTCGTCTTGCCCTCGAACACCCCCGACAGGATGCGCACGGCATCCGGCTCGTTGCGCTGGGTCATGTTCTTGTTCTGGCCGGGGCGGCGCTTGTCCAGCCAGTGCTGCAACATCGCCTCGTCTACCGCCACGCCTGGGGGACAGCCATCCACAGTCGCGCCCAAGGCTGGACCGTGGCTTTCGCCCCAGGTGGTGACGCGAAACATATGTCCGAAGGTATTGAGGCTCATGGCGTGGCTCCTTTGAGCATGGGTCTAGCCGCCCCGCCCAAACGCCTCAAGCCATTTTGGCAAAGGGCCGCCCCGATCTGGGACGGCCCGGCCAGATTACAGCAATGACTCGGGATGCACCCAATCAATCCCCAATGCTTCGCCAACCGCCTTGTAGGTCAACTGACCCGCATGCACGTTGAGACCGGCAAGCAGATGCGCATCATCAGCGCACGCCTTTTTCCAGCCCTTGTCGGCAAGGGCCAGCATGAAGGGCATGGTGGCATTGCCCAGCGCGATCGTGGAAGTGCGCGCAACCGCGCCCGGCATGTTGGCAACGCAGTAATGCATGATACCGTCGACCTCATAGATCGGATCGGCATGAGTGGTCGCCTTGGATGTCTCAAAGCAGCCGCCCTGGTCGATGGCCACATCAACCAGAACCGCGCCCGGCTTCATGTCGGCGAACTGGGCGCGCGTGACCAGCTTGGGCGCGGCGGCGCCGGGGATCAGGACCGCGCCGATGACCATATCGACCTGCGCGAGGTATTCCTCGACCAGCCCGGCCGAGGAATAGCCGGTGTTGAACGTGTCGCCAAAGACGTCATCCAGATACCGAAGACGCACGAGCGAGCGGTCGAGCACGGTCACATCCGCGCCCATACCCGCGGCGATGCGTGCGGCATGTGTGCCCACGACACCGCCGCCCAGCACCAGCACCTTGGCCGGGCCGACGCCGGGCACGCCGCCCATCAGCACACCGCGCCCGCCATTGGCCTTTTGCAGCGTATAGGCGCCCACCTGTGGCGCAAGGCGACCCGCAACCTCGGACATCGGCGCGAGGAGCGGCAGACCGCCATTACGATCCGTTACTGTCTCATAAGCGATGGCCGTGCAGCCGGAGGCGATCAGGTCATGCGTCTGGGCAGGATCGGGCGCAAGGTGCAGATAGGTGAACAGCAACTGGCCCTCGCGCAGCATCTTGCGCTCGCCGGACTGCGGCTCCTTGACCTTGACGATCATGTCGGAGGTTTCAAACACCTCCTTGGCAGTGCCGATGATCCGAGCGCCCGCTGCAATGTAATCCTCATCGGCAAAGCCCGCGCCGATACCGGCGCCCGATTGGATCAGCACCTCATGCCCGTGCGAAACGGCCTCCAGCGCGGCGTTGGGTGTGACACCCACGCGGAATTCCTGCGGTTTGATTTCTGTCGGGCATCCGATTTTCATGACTGGTCCTCCTCAGTTGATAGGGCTGACACATGCGCCAGATATCGCGCAAAGGGTGCGCAATTTTACGCGTCAAACCCCTTTTCCCCGCAAGGATCTTCGATAGATTGAACTAATCTGTGAAAGGATTTGCTGCCATGTCCCTCGACTCACTCGATCGTCGCCTGTTGGCCGTGCTCCAGCGTCAGGGCCGCATCTCGAATGCGGACCTTGCCGAGACGGTCAACCTCTCGGCCAGCGCCTGCCATCGCCGCGTTCAACGGATGGAAAGCGAGGGGTATATCAAGGGCTATGTCGCCCTCCTCGATCCGCAAAAGATGGGCGTTTCAGCCACGGTCTTTGTCGAGATCACATTATCCGCGCAGGCCGACAACGTGCTGGAGGCGTTTGAAAAGGCCGTCGCCCGCGTGCCCGACGTGCTGGAGTGTCACCTGACCGCAGGAACCGCTGACTACATCCTCAAGATCGTGGCCGAAAGCACCGAGGATTTCGCGCGGATCCACCGGCAGTATCTGACCCGGTTGCCGGGCGTGGCCAAGATGCAGTCGAGCTTCGCGCTCAGGACGGTGTGCAACACCACGGCGCTGCCGGTTTAGCGGACCGCGGCGCGAGGCATGCGCAGTGCAAACAAGGCCGTGCGCGGATAGTTCGTGCATCATCATGCGGGTTTGCCTCAGTATTCAACTGCTTGATATAAATCCGAAAAATAGTGAAGGAGGGATATTTTATTAACTTTGGAACAAGTGGCAGGACTACCGCGCTGATTGCTGCGGCGCTGATAGGTGGCGCGACCTCGGTCGCAGCCGAGGAAAAGATCGGCGAAATTTTCGCGACAATCGATGGCGAGGCGTTTGAATGGCGCGCGCTTGCCCCGGATGCGGACGGCACGGATTACAACACGTCGCTGCGCTTCTTTGGCCCAATGCAGAGTGTCAGTGTAATGGGGTTTTCACCCGGCCAGATTTCGATGAAGCAAACCATTCAGATCACATTCACCCTGACGCCCGGCTCTTTGGACACGTTCGAGCAGGAAGTCATCTACGCCCCCGAAGGTATGAAGCGGATTTGGACCTCCTTGCCGGACGATGATCTGGTCACTGTCGAAAGCTTCGAAGACACCGACGCCGGTGGAGAGGTCTCGGGGCGTTTCTCGGGCCGCCTATGCCTGAAAGAAAGCATGTTCGCAGAGCCCGATCCGGACCAGTGCAAGGACATTGAGGGAAGCTTTGCCTCCTCTCTTCCCGAAGCGACGATTTGACACCGGGGCGAAGGCTTGCGGCGCCATGCGCGGGCAAGGCTTGGCAATCTGGTATCGGCGGCGCCCACGACCCCGCCAAACAAAAAAGGCCCCGGCGCTTGCACCGGGGCCTTTTCAATTAGTCAGAACAGCCGATCAACCTTCGGCTTTTTCTTCCGTGATCTCTTCGCCGGTCTCCTGATCGACGACCTTCATCGACAGGCGCACCTTGCCGCGATCGTCAAAGCCCAGCAGCTTGACCTTCACGTCCTGGCCTTCCTTCAGCACGTCGGACGGATGGTTCAGGCGGCGGTTCTCGATCTGGGAGACATGGACCAGACCGTCACGCTTGCCAAAGAAGTTCACGAAGGCACCGAAATCGACGATCTTGACGACCTTGCCGTCATAGACTTGGCCCTCTTCGGGCTCGGCCACGATCGACCAGATCAGATCATGGGCTTTCTTGATGGCTTCGCCATTGGGCGACGCGATCTTGATGATGCCCTCGTCGTTGATGTCGACCTTGGCACCCGACACTTCGACGATTTCGCGGATGACCTTGCCACCCGAACCGATGACTTCCCGGATCTTGTCGGTCGGGATCTGCATCGTCTCGATGCGCGGCGCGTGAACCGAGAATTCCTGCGCGCCGGTGATGGCCTTGCTCATCTCGCCCAGGATATGCATCCGGCCGTCTTTGGCCTGCGCCAGTGCCTTTTGCATGATCTCAGGCGTGATGCCCGCGATCTTGATATCCATTTGCAGCGAGGTGATGCCATCCTTGGTGCCTGCAACCTTGAAATCCATGTCGCCGAGGTGATCCTCGTCGCCCAAGATATCGGTCAGAACCGCGTAAGAGCCATCCTCTTCGAGGATGAGGCCCATCGCGACACCGGCCACGGCGGTTTTCAACGGAACACCCGCATCCATCATCGACAGCGAGCCACCGCAGACTGACGCCATCGAGGACGAGCCGTTGGACTCGGTAATCTCACTGACCAGACGGATCGTGTAAGGGAAATCCGTCGCGGCGGGCAAGACCGCCTGAAGCGCGCGCCAGGCGAGTTTGCCGTGGCCGATTTCGCGGCGACCCGGAGGGCCCACACGTCCAGCTTCGCCAACCGAATAGGGCGGGAAGTTGTAGTGCAGCAGGAAGTTGGATTTGAAATTGCCATGCAGCGCATCGACGAATTGCTCGTCATCGCCAGTGCCCAGCGTGGTCACGACCAAGCCTTGAGTCTCGCCGCGCGTGAAGAGCGCCGAGCCATGGGTGCGGGGCAAAAGGCCCGTCTGGCAGACAATCGGGCGCACGGTGTCGAGGGCACGGCCGTCGATCCGCTTGCCGGTCTTGACCACGTCGCCGCGCAGGACAGCCGCTTCCAGCTTCTTGAGTGCCGAGCCCAGATTTGCGTCCTCCAGCTGCTCTTCGGTCAGAGCGGCCTTGATGGCCTCCTTGGCGTCCGAGACGGCGGTTGTGCGCTCTTGCTTGTCGGTGATCGCATAGGCCGCGCGGATCTTGTCCTCGCCCGCTGCTTTCACAGCCGCATAAAGCTCCGAGTAATCGGCAGGCTGGAAATCGAACGGTTCTTTCGCCGACGCTTCGGCCAGGTCGATGATCAGGTCGATGACCGGCTGGATCTGCTCATGCGCAAAATTCACGGCCCCCAGCATTTCCTCTTCGGTCAGCTCATATGCCTCGGACTCGACCATCATCACGGCGTCTTTGGTGCCGGCGACAACCAGATCGAGACGCTGATCGGGATTGTTCTTGAGGTCCTGCATGTCGTCGACGGTCGGGTTCAGGATGTAATCGCCACCCTCATATCCGACGCGGCAGGCCGCGATCGGGCCACGGAAAGGCGCGCCCGAAATCGTCAGCGCAGCCGATGCCGCAATCATCGCGACCATATCGGGATCGTTGACCAGATCGTGGCTGAGCACGGTGCACATCACCAGCGTCTCATTCTTGAAACCGGGGACGAAAAGCGGGCGGATGGGGCGGTCGATCAGACGCGCTGTCAGCGTCTCTTTCTCGCTCGGGCGCGCCTCGCGCTTGAAGAAGCCACCGGGCACTTTGCCCGCCGCGTAATATTTTTCCTGATAATGGACCGTCAGCGGAAAGAAATCCATGCCCGGCTTGGGCGATTTCGCAAACGTGACGTTGGCCATCACAGAGGTTTCGCCCAGAGTGGCGATGACCGAACCATCGGCCTGACGGGCAACCTTGCCCGTTTCCAGTGTCAGCGTTTCCTCGCCCCACTGGATTGATTTTTTCACTTCATTGAACATCTGTCGTTTCCTATCTGGAGGCACAGCGGGCCCCTGCCCGGTCCTCCCTTTTTCAATGGCGGCCCCATTGCCGCCGACCCCAATCATCATGTCTTCCAGGTGCCGAGGCCGTGGCACGCAGTCTCAGATGGCTGGCCCATACACGAATTGGATCGGTTTTGAAAGAGAATGCGACATTGCAGCAAAGCTGTCCCACCTCAGGCGCACCGTTCCCAGTGCGCGCTATGCCAGTGTCGGCTCGCCCAGTTGCGCGCGCACCCAGTCCTGAAAGAGGAAGACCTCGTATTCCTCCTGCATCAACATGCCGTGCCGAAACGGAGCAGATCTCAGCCCGGCCTGATTCAATTCGCACGCGTGGCCATCCTGCTCCATCACAAGGATGCCGAAATCGACGATCCGCGCTATGTCGAAATCTGGATCAGCCAATTGCTCTGCATCAAAGAGCCAATCAACCGACAGCTCCGTCTCCTGCGCCGAAAGGGGCGTAATCCGGACCGAGCGCACGTAATCAGCGTGATGTGCGATGAAGACCGACGGCACGGAGGTGACATATCGCTGACCTGCGGCCAGATCATCCTCGGTCAGGCCGGGCAGGCGTCCCTGCGCCATACCATCCATCGACCAAGATTGCGCGCCCGCCCTCAATGTTCCGGCCCGGTGCGGTGACGCGTCTTCGGCGTGATCGGCCCATTCCGGGTCATCTTCGCGGGCCATTATGGCACGGCCATAGATCGGCACGAGCGACGACAGCTCCGGATGAATGTTGGGGCAATGCAGACACTCGTTATAGTTCTCCCAAAAGACCTTCCAATTGCAGGCCAGCCGTTTGGTATAGCTGTGCCCGACCTTCAGATCGGCGAGCGGCCAGTTGGCGACCAGTGCCGCCTCTTCGCCGCCGGGCACATCGAATTCATCGGCTTGCGCATCCAGACAGGCAAAGACGAAGCCGCCCCATTCGGCAACCGAGATCGGCAGCAGCGGATGCTCGCCGCGATCAAAGCCTTGGACAGGGCGCATCGCTCCGGTCGCGCGCAAGCGCCCGGTCAGATCATATGCCCATTGGTGATACGGGCAGGTTATCAGCGGTTTTTTGAACGTGCCTGACGCCTCTTGGCACAGGATCGAGCCGCGGTGCCTGCAGGTGTTGAAAAATCCGCGCAGCGCCCCCGACTGATCGCACAGGATCAGGATCGGCTGCCCCGCGACGTCGAATGTCCGAAAGGCCTGTGGCCCGTCAAGCGCATCCGCCCGGCAGAGATAGACCCAGCTTCGCGCCCATATCTGCGTCAACTCCCGGTCAAAATGGGCAGGGTCGGTGTACCATTCGGCAGGAAGCGATGGCATGGGTCGCGACAAACCGTTGAAGCCGGTTTCGAGAATGGGATGATCTTCCATGGACACCTCCGCCAGAAGGGTTGCGTCAAAGCCTGCTCTCTCGATCTGGAGGCTAACACGGCACACGGGCGGCGGCGCAACGAAAAACGTCCGCCAGAACCTGGCGGACGTTTCAGAGACGTTTGCAGCGGCCAAAGGACCGACTGCGACTGGATCTCGCTTGCGCTTAGCGGCGAATGCCGAGGCGCTTGATCAGGTCGAGGTAACGGGCCTCGTCCTTTTTCTTGGTGTAGTCCAGCAGCTTGCGGCGCAGTGCGACCATCTTGAGAAGGCCACGGCGACCGTGGTTGTCCTTCTTGTGGGTCTTGAAGTGCTCGGTCAGGGTGCTGATGCGCGAGGTGAGGATGGCAACCTGGACTTCGGGCGAACCGGTGTCGCCTTCCTTGATTGCGAATTCCTTCATCAGGCGGTGCTTTTCTTCGACGGTAATCGACATCGGTATCTCCTTGTATCAAGGGTGGCGGGCGCAAGCCGGGATGTCGTCCAGCAAGGTCCATAGAGAATCGGCGCAAGGCCATGGGCCATACGCATCTAGCGGCCTATAGGGCAAATGAGCGCCGTTGAAAAGACACTGCTGCATCAGGCACGCAGAGCGATTAGGGCCGCAGACCCACCTCAAGCAGGCTGGTGCCAATCACTGTGATATGTCCCGCATTCAGGCCTGAGGCGTTGTTGACTGCAGCGATGGGCACCCCGTTCAGCGTGACGCGCATGATGCCCGCATCTTCGGCGTCTTCGGCCAGATCCACCTCTGGCTCGGCGCCGCTTGTGTCGTCATAGACCACCATGATCGTATCCTCATCCGGCTCGAAATCCAGAATTTCCGCCTGATGTTCGGCGCTCAGCCAATTGCCCAGAATGACGGTATCCGCGCCCGCACCCGTCGTCACGATATCGCTTGCGCCTGCGGTAATGATGTCGTCACCGCCACCGCCGTTGAGGAAATCCATGACATCGATGTCGTCCCAGCCATCGGTATCGGGATCATCCACAAGCCCCGAAATGGTGTCGTCGCCCCATCCGCCAAAGACAACGTCATGGCCCAAGCCCCCGCGCAAGTGGTCATTGCCCAGACCGCCATGAAGCGTGTCATCGCCTTCGCCGCCCTCAAGCGTGTCATCGCCCGCGCCACCGACCAGACTGTCGTCACCATCACGCCCGAAAACCACGTCCGCACCGCTGTGGCCGTAAAGGCGGTCATCCCCCTCGTCGCCCACGATAAGGTCGTTCCCCGCATCACCGTGCAGCGTATCGTTGCCCGCATCGCCCGTCAGCGTATCATCGCCGGGCCCACCCCGGAGCTGATCCGCAGCAGCGCCCCCTGACAGCAGGTCCGCGCCCTCGTAGCCGTTGGCGACGTCACGCGCGTCTGTGCCCTCCATCAGGTCGTCCCCTGCGGTGCCGATGGCGATGCGTTCATCGTCAGGCGGGGTGGCATCATCCGCACCGTCCTCGGCTGAGGTGTCGTTGTCAGAGGGTTCGGCGGATTCAAATCCAATGTATGTCAGGAGGCTATCAGCAGCTTCCATGTCAGCCTGATCCTGGGCTTCGTCGTCAGGTGTCTCGACCTCGGCGCGGCCCTCGTCACCCTCGTCATCCGACACGCCGACAAAGGCACTCGCCCCAAGCGCCACCATCCCCAACAGACCCGCAAGCAAAAGCATCGCACAACACCCTTTTCCCGATGGCATTATGCGTGCGGCGCCTTTCCGTGCCCACAAGATTCAAGGCAAGTGGTTAACGCCTGTGCGAAATGCCCCAGGGTTCAGGCTGTCGGGCATAGGCCACGTAGAGGGGATGGCGCGGATGCCCGTGCTTGGTCAGCCCCAGATGATGCAACTCCACCCCTGCGCCGCGCAAAAGGCTCAGAACCTCTGGGCCCCGGTTCAGATGGGCGCCATGCGTGCCCCAGGCCGCGACATTGCAGGCAGCCCAGGCGGATCCCTCAAGGATCGCGGCGTCATTGGCAAGCCCGACAGGATCATCCGCCGCGCGCATCTTGCGAGGATCGGTGTCCCGCCAGGCAAAGATGTTGGTGACGCGAAACGCCCCATAGCCCAGCGTGCGGGCGCGCCTCTCGCAGCGCTCGACCGTGGGATCGTTCTGGACCTCGGTGGCGGTGGAAGGGTTCAGCATTATGAAATGCACGCGCCCGCCCGCATCGTCCCAGATGCGCGTCAGGGCGTATCTGTAGCGCTCGCACTCGGAATAGATGGCCGTCGAGGCGGCGTCGCCCTTGAGATGCGTGCGCGTGATCACGCCGGGTCCACGAAAACGCGGCTGGGGTGCAATTCACCCGCCTTGTAGACGCCCACAGCCACGGCCCGCCCGTCCAGCGATGCCCAGCATTCGTCGCCGTATTCCACATCCGACGCATAGACCATGCCTGCATTGCCATTGCGCAGCTTGGCCGCGCCCTCGGGGGTGCAGCGCAGCTCCGGCAGGTCGGTCAGCCCGACCTCAAGCGGCTGAATATACTCATCAAGGGCCGGGTCATGTGCCAGCTCGTCTATGCGCTCCAGCGTCAGGCCGTCCTTGGCCTCGAACGGGCCCGACCAGACGCGGCGCAGCCACGCCACATGGCCATGACAGCCCAGCACAGCGCCCAGATCGCGCGCGATGGCGCGCACATAGCCCCCCTTGCCGCAGACCATCTCCAGCACGGCGGTATCGGGATCGGGGCGATCCACCAGCAGCAATTCATCCACGAAAAGGGGCCGCGCGGCCAGTGTCACATCCTCGCCATCGCGGGCCAGCTTGTAGGCACGCTGACCCTCGATCTTGACCGCTGAGAATTTGGGCGGCACCTGCATGATGTCGCCAGCGAACTGGTGCAACGCTTCCTTGATCTCGTCATCCGAGGGGCGCGTATCGCTCTGCGCGATCACCACGCCCTCGGCATCGTCGGTGTTGGTGGCGGCGCCAAAGCGCACTTCGAACTTGTAGGCCTTCAGCGCGTCGGTGATGTAGGGCACCGTCTTGGTCGCTTCGCCCAGCGCCACGGCCAGAACGCCTGTTGCCTCCGGGTCCAGCGTGCCTGCGTGGCCTGCCTTCTTGGCCTGAAGCGCCCAGCGCACCTTATTGACGACAGAGGTCGAGGTGATGCCGGCAGGCTTGTCGACGACCAGCCAGCCGGAAATATCGCGTCCCTTGCGTTTGCGTGCCATGCGCCGTGCCCTCTTTGCCTCGAAGCGCGCGGGCTAGCCCACCGGCGCTGGGCTGTCAATCGCGCGCGGGCATCCCGCGCGCGCCCAGCCATCTGGCGAGCCACTGCGAAGGCACACGCACCGGCGCCCAGCCGATGACGCCAAGGCCGACCGAGCGCACGGCAATCAACGCGATCCAGCCACTGATGAGATTGGCAACAAGCGCGCCGATAATCATGCCGATATAGCCGCCCAGTTGGACACCCGCCCACGTCATCGGAACATAGAGCAGGAAAATACGCGAGCCGCTGAGGCTCATCGACCAGAGGGCGCGATCGCGCGCGTTCATCGCCGCATTCGCTGTGATCAGAATGCCGAAGCCCAGAAAGCCCCAGCTGGCGATGCGCAGATATGTCGCCGTATAGGCCTGCGCCTCGCTTCCCGAAGTGATGAGCATGGCCAGAGGCCCCGCAACGAGCAGCAGCAGCACCGCGACGCCAAGGCCGAAAATCACGCAGGCGGCATGGCAGATGCGCAGGCCCTTTTGCGCGCGCGCCGCGTCGCCCGCTCCCCAGGCCTGCCCGACGACCGGCCCGATGCCCGCCGACAGCGCCAGCAGGGGCACGACCAGCACACCCTGCACCCGCGTCGCGGCACCAAAGCCCGCAACAGCCGTATCCCCAAGCGTGGCGACAAATGCGGTGACGATACCCATGCCCAAGGGATTGATCGCATTCGACATGGCAGCGGGAGCGCCAACGCGCACGATCCGCCGGACGGACGTGATCAGCCCTTGCCATGGCGCCGAATTCAACTGCACGGCGCCGATGTACCACGCAAAGAGCATGAGCCCGGCAAAGGATGTCATCCGCGCAATGAGAGAGGCAAGGCCCGCGCCATCCATGCTGAACGCGGGAATGGGACCAAGACCAAAGATCAGCACCGGATCCAGACCGATGTTCAAAAGCGCTTGTAGCAACATGGTCGTCGCGGCCACGCCGCTGCGCCCGCCTGCGCGGAATACAGCGTTCAGCGCCATGGTGGTCACCAGAAATGGGAAGCTGATGCACCAAAAGCGCATGTAGCCCAGAATGGCCACCAGCACCTCGTCCTCGGCCCCCATCGCGCCGAAAAGGTAAGGCCCCAAGAGATGAACAAGCAGCGACAGCGCGCAGGATATACCCAGCGCCAGCGTCATCGCATGCAATGTCATGCGGCGCCGATCCCGCTTGTCCTCGCCGCGGCCGATGGCTTGGCTGATGACTGTGTTCGTGCCCGCTGAAAGGCCGATGGAAAGAGATGTGAGCGCGGTGATGACCGGAAAGACATAGCCGATGGCCGCCAGCGACGTGGCCCCGTCGCGCGCAAGAAAGAACGCATCGGCCAGCCCGACACTCAGCACACCGAGGATGCCAATGGTCATCGGCGCGCTCACGGACCAAAGCGCGCGGCCAACGGGGCCATCGTTCAATGTTGTCTCGGCGCTCATCGCGGGCGATCCTCGGGTTGACGCGCGGCCCCGGAGAGGGCCGCCAATCAGCGAACTTAAGCCGAATTGACCAAAAGCCTAGGAAATACCCGCGTCCCTACTCGGCCGGCGCCGGGCGGCGCACGGTCCCGACGATCGGCCCCATGGGAAAACCGATGTCCGAGCGGTTTAATTCGGGCGCATAGAGGCGCGAGATATTGCCATCGAAGTACAGCGCCTGCGGCAGGTCGAGATGATCCCGAAACAGCCGGGCAAAGCTGTGAAAATTCACCGGCGCTTCGGAAATTGCAAAGACCGCGCGGCGGCCATCCGCACTGGTCCCGACGCCGTTGCGCACATAGAGGCTGTCGCTCTCCGGAAGAAACCGCGGGTGCAGCGCGCCGTCGATCACCAGCATCGGCCCCGATTGCGTCGCATGTCGGCACTGTGGCGCCTCGGCAGCAAAGCGCCGCGTCTCGACCACGTCGGCGCGGCCATCGCGGATGCAGAAAACACCGTTGGGCAACAGGCCAAAGTTTCCCGGCCCCTCGCGCTCAACGAGGCCTGCGGCCTGCTCACCGTTCTCGACATAAAGGCCGACAGGGCGCCGATCAGAGTGATACATCCCCGCGTTCATCGCAAAACCCAGTGCCGCGCCCTCGGCCTCAAGCATGGTGCCAACGCGGCTGAAACTGCCAAGGTTCTCGCCATCCGGCGATTGCAGGAACACACGCAGATCAGCGCTGCGCATATCGACCTCGCAAATCGAATAACGCACGTCCTCGAACGCTTCGGTCCGGCAGTCGGCGGCCTGTGCCACGGCCGGCAGCAGCGCCAGCGTGGCCAGCGCCAGCGCAGCCCTAATCATCCAGATCGCGCTGCACATCGCCCTGCGAAAACAGACGCCGCGTCTCGTCCATCTGGTCGAATGTCGGATCGAGGCGAAACCGCAGGTCCGGCGCGAATTTCAGTCCCAGCTTCTTGCCGATCACGCGGCGCAGCTCGCCCTTGTTGCGCGCCAGAAGGCCGGGAAGCTCTTCCTGGCCCTGCCCGCCCAGTGGCATCACATAGGCCGTCGCGATCTTGAGGTCGGGCGACATACGCACCTCGCCCACTGTCACCGACATGCGCGCCAAATCCGGATCGTGGATATCGCCGCGCGACAACACCTCGGCCAATGTGCGGCGCACATTTTCGCCCACCTGAAGCTGTCGTTGCGAGGGGCCTGCGCCATCATGAAACTTGTTCTTTGCCATGTGCCTGCATTTAGTCGCTATGGCGCCCTTTGCCAAGCGGTGATGCCCGCGCTATCAACGGACCCACACAGCGAGAGGCAGGATCATGAGCGCAGGATCAAATACAAAAGGGCCGGGGATCACGGTGACGGGCGCATCGGGCCGGATGGGCCAGATGCTGATCCGCACCATAAACGAGAGCGGGCGCGCCCATCTGGTCGGCGCTGTCGAGCGCAAGGGGCACGCGTGGATCGGCCAGGATGTAGGCGAGGCGATGGGCGGCGCGCCCATGGGCGTCACCGTGACCGACGACGCGCTCGAGGCGTTCGCCCCTGCGCAGGCCGTGATCGACTTTACCGCGCCGGCCGCGACGCTGGCCTTTGCCAAGCTGGCCGCGCAGGCACGCGCCGTGCATGTGATCGGCACCACCGGATTTACAAATGACGAGATCGAGGGGCTGGTTCCCGCCGCGCGGCACTGCGTGCAGGTGCGCGCAGGCAACATGAGCCTTGGGGTCAACCTGCTGACGATGCTGACAGAAAAGGTCGCCCGCGCGCTGGACGAAGATTTCGACATCGAGATCGTCGAGGCGCATCACAACCAGAAGGTCGACGCGCCTTCGGGCACCGCCCTCATGCTGGGCGAGGCGGCGGCGACGGGACGCGGCGTCGCGCTGGACCGCGTGTCAGACCGGGGCCGCGACGGCATCACCGGGCCGCGCCAGCGGGGACACATCGGGTTTTCCGCCATCCGGGGCGGTGACGTGGTGGGCGAGCATGATGTGATCTTTGCCGCTGCGGGCGAGCGCATCGTGCTGCGCCATCTGGCAACCGACCGCGCCGTTTTTGCGCGCGGCGCGCTCAAGGCGGCGCTATGGGGGCAAGGGCGCACGCCCGGCGCTTATGACATGCTGGACGTGCTGGGGCTGGGCGAGGATTGACTGTGGTTCTGACAAAGCCAAGCAGAGTTCAGGCAATGCCCGCCAGAAAACGCAGCCACGCAGCACTCACACCTTGCCACTCGCAGATAGCAGAACGGCAACGGGGCGCGCGGCCTGGATCTCACCCAGCACGAGCACGAGGCTTGCTGTCAGCGGAACGGCCAAGAGCGCACCCGGCAGCCCCCAAAGAGTGCTCCAAAACGCAAGGGCAAGCAGCACGACAAACGGGCTGAGGTTGAACGCGCGCCCCATCATGCGCGGCTCGAGATAGGCGCCGACAAAGACCTGCGCCGCCGTCAGTGACACCAGAACCGCCCCCGCCATGTTCAGCGTGCCGAATTGCGCAAGGCTAAGAAGGACCGGAAAAATCACGCCGATCAGCGAGCCGATGTATGGGATATAGTTCAGGAACGCGATGAGCACCGCCCAGAAAAGGGCGAACTCAATCCCCAGCAGCAGCATGATGACGAATGACATCGCCCCAAGAATCACGTTTAGCACAGTCTTGACGAACAGATATTGCCCGATCCGCTCGTTGACCCGCGACAGCAAGGAAATCGCGCGCCCACCGGCCTCTTCGCCCCCCATGGCCAGGATCACCTTGCGCGACATCGTACCACGCTCGGCGATGAAGAAGCTGGCGTAGAGGACGACGAGGAACAGCGTGATGCCAAAACCGCGCAGAGACAAAAGCACCGGAGCAATCCACGACCGGAAATCCACCTGATCCAGCGTGACACGCCGGATGTTTGCCCACGTCGGCTCGTCCTCGATCCCCAGGAGACTCGCGTTGCGCGTCACAAGCATCACAAGATTGGATTCATACCGGGGCAGCGCCGCGGCGACCTGTGCCAGATTGTCGATCACAAGAACGAACAACAGGATCACGATCAGGGCGAAAATGAGCAGGATGAGGGCACGTCTGGCCCAATCCGGCAACCGGCCCACGATAGGCAGTTGCTGCATGCTTTCTGCTGCCGCCAACAGAATGTAGACCGAGATGACAGCCGCCAGAACCGGAAGGAGAACAGGTTTACCAATCCACAAGATCCATCCGATCATCAGGATCAGCGCAGTTCCGTAAGTCGCATTTCGCATACGTTTCTGGCGTTCCCTACTTGAATAGCCCTGTTTTAGTTGGCCCTGCTTGCACCAGCTCAAAGCCTTCCGGCCCTTTTCGCTGGTTAATTCGAATCCCTTACCGCCTCAAGTCATTGAGGCAGGAGAGCCGACACCGGGGACGCGACAGCCTTTCATTCCAAAGGAAACCAAGGCCACCGCCCGTCAAAACCATAACGGTCGCATTTGCAAAAGCCACAGAAAAATGCCCGTTTTAGTTGGCAAATCCCGGCTACGGGACCTCGGCAGTGACCCCGGCCTTCCCGCGCTCGAAATTTGTGCAACGCGAGGATGCAGCGCCGCGCGGGCGCCCACAGAAGATCCGGCGTTATGCCAGCCAAGCCTCCAGCGCCGCCAGCCCCTCGTCCAGGCCGCTGCGGCCAAAGCCGATGCGAAACCTGTCGCTTGGCGTCTCGCCCAGATCCGAGCTGTAGATCGTCGAGGGCAGCACCAGAACGCCTGCCTCCTCCACCAGCCGGCGGGCAAAGGCATCGACACCCTCAGGGCCCAGATAGCGCGGATAGCCCATGCAAGAGCCATCGGGCCTGCGCCACTCGAACAGGTCCGGATGCCGGGCAAAGAATGCGTCCCATTTCGGCAGGTTCGCATCCACGATCGCATTGTTGCGCGCCAAGAGCTGGTGCCGCGCCTTGAGCGCGATCAGCGCCAGATGCTCGGACGGGCCGGCGTTGCAGATCGAAAGGTAGTGCTTGAGCCGTTCCATCCGGCCCAGCACCTCGCGATCCTGACATGCGATCCAGCCGATGCGCAGACCGGGCAGCCCATAGGATTTGGACATCACGCCCAAGGACAGCCCCCGCTCGTATTCATCGGCGACAAAGGGCAGATGCTGCGCGCCCGATGGCCCCAGCCCGTTGAATATCTCGTCGTGCAGGATCCAGATGCCGTGATGACGGCACAACTCGATCAGCGCGCGGTAGCGGTCCAGCGGCAGGATCGCGCCAGTGGGATTGTGGGGAAAATTGATCGTGACGAGCCGTGTGTTGGGCCGTATCGCGGCCTTGATGCGGTCCACATCCAGCGACCAGTTGTCATCCGGGTCCAGCGGCACACCCGTCGCCTCGCAGATCATCAGGGGCAGCGTTTCGTGCGACTGGTAATTGGGCGTGACCACGATAGCGTGATCATCCTTGCCCAAGAGCACCGAGTTAGCGGCAAAGATCCCCTCGCTCGCCCCTGCAAAGCACAGCACGTCCTCGGCCGTCTGCCGCAGGTAGGTCGCGGCGATCTCGGCCCTCAGGGCGGGCATACCCCACATCTCGGTATAGCCCAGCCACATCGTCTCGAAGGCTGTGCGATCCTCTTCGCTAGCCATTGCGAGCAGATCGGGCAGCGACACGCTCTCGGCGTCAGAGGCCGTCAGGTGATGGCGGGCGGTGAACTCCCATCTGGCGAAATGTGTCTCCAGGCGGAACTCGGGCAGTGCGGGCATGAGGGCTCCTCTATCGGACGGCGTATCTGGCCGCTGAATGATCCAAAAAGCCATCTGCGGCGTATAAAAAGGGTAAAGTTCATTGAGAGGGTTTACCATGCATCTTGCAATAACCTCCGTTCTTGCCCTGACTCTGGGCATCTTCAGCGCGCCTGTCACCGCACAGGCGTTTGAGCAGATCACGACGCGCGATGACTTTGTCGCCGCCACATCGGGGCGCGATATGACCCGCCTTGGCATCTCTGTTGCCGTGTCGCCCTCGGGCGAGATCAAGGGCCGCGCCTTTGGCTATCCGGTCACCGGCGAATGGAACTGGCAAGGCGACTATTTCTGCCGCGATCTCTACTGGGGCGGCGACCCGCTTGGCCCCAATTGCCAGGCCGTGCGGATCCAGGGCGACACGATCCGCTTCATTTCCGATCAAGGTGCCGGGCGCAGTGCCGATCTGACGCTGAGGTAAAATGGCGCTCGACCAGATTGTGTGTCGATGGGTCGGTCATGCCCACAGCGCATGAAAATGATGGGTCGGCCCGTGGCCCTGCCCCACGTCAAGCATATCGGCGGCAGCGATTGCGCCTGTCACATATGACTTGCCGCGCGCCACAGCCTCGCTGAGGGGCATGCCCGCGGCAAGCCCTGCGGCAATGGCCGCCGACAGGGTGCATCCGGTGCCATGGGTATTGCGGCTATCCACGCGCCTGCCCTCCAGCCACTCCGCGCCGCCCGGATGCAACAGCAGGTCGGGGCTGGCGTCACCGGTCAGGTGGCCGCCCTTCAGCAGCACGGCGCGTGCGCCCAGATCGGCAAGGTGCTCAGCCTGTGCCAGCATATCCTCCCTCGTGCGCGCCTCGGCCACGCCCAAGAGGTCCGCCGCCTCGGGCAGGTTCGGCGTGATCAGCTTGGCACGCGGGATCAGATGACGGCGCAGCGCCTCGACCGCCTCGGCGGCCAGCAATCGGTCACCCCCCTTGGCAACCATCACCGGGTCGAGCACTACGGGCGCATCGAGCCCATCCAGCGCGGCCACCACCGCGCCGATGATGTCGGCATTGCCCAGCATCCCGATCTTGACCGCATCAATGCGGATGTCATCGCGGATCGCCGCGATCTGCGACGCAACAAAGCTAGGTGTCATCATCTCGACAGCCTGCACACCTTGGGTGTTTTGCGCGGTCAGTGCCGTGATCGCGGCCATGGCATAGCCGTCATTGGCCGAAATCGACTTGATATCCGCCTGAATGCCCGCGCCGCCCGAGGGGTCGGACCCGGCGATGGAAAGAATGTTGGGGATCATCGCTGCCTCCCTGCCGCACTCACGGCATAAGGCATATCGGGAACCATGAGGGCTCTGCGGACCTCGACGAGGCTGATGCCCGGATCGCTGATTGCGCCGTTATCGGACGCGCTCCGTGCCAAGGGCTGAGCGGCGCGCGCCTGTGACAAATGGTGTTTGGCCTCGATCATGCGTTCCCCCTAGGTGCAGGCCGGATGCAAGCGGGGGGCAGGACACGGGCCGGACGTCACCGCCCGGTCTTCGCGCAACTTCCTCCGCCGGCATGATCCGGTTCAGGTTCGAAGGGTTCATCTCAGCCCGGCTCTTGCGGGCGCCCCTGTTACGTGGGGCAGGATGTGCGCAGGGCGCGGCGGCGTCAAGCCGTCAGAAGTCGATGGCGATGCCCTTCTTCTCCCAGTCGCCATAGCGCACGGCCTCGAGGCCTTCTTTGCGCCCGCCCAATTCCTTGGGCAGCTCGGTCGCCTCGGCTTTGAGGCGACGCTCTTCGGCCTCGGCCAGCGCGCGCTGCGCGGCGGGGGGCAGGTCGGGGCGGGGGTCGTCGGTGCTGTCGGTCATGGCATGGCTTCCTTTGGACGCTTGCCCCTGATATACGCCGCGCTCGCCATTCAGCAAGGATTTGCCATGCCCGACCCATCGCCGCGCGCCGCAGCCGCCCACCTGCTGGACCAGATCATGGGCGAGCAGCGCCAGATGTCCGACCTTCTGGCGACCGGCGCGCTTGACCGGCTGGATGCGCCGGGCCGTGCCCGCGCCCAGCGCCTTGCCACCCAGACCCTGCGCGGGATCGAACGGGCCGACCGCATTCTGGCCAAGCATCTGCGCAAGCCGCCCCCGCTGACGGTGATGAACATCTTGCGCCTCGGCACGGTCGAGCTGTGCCTGGGCGGCGATGCGCATGGCGTTGTCAACGAATGTGTCACCATGACAGCCAGCCACAAACGCTTTGCCAAGCTCAAGGGGCTGGTCAACGCCGTCCTGCGCAAGGCGGCGGCGGATGGCCCCGCTGAATGGGCGATCCTGCGCGTGCCGCACCTGCCCAAATGGCTGCGCGCGCCGCTGTCCGATGCCTATGGCGCCAAAGCTGTGGCAGGCTTCGAGGCCGCACATTTTGCGGGCGCGCCACTTGATCTGACGGCCAAGGGTGATCCGGCGAAGCTGGCCGAACTTGTGGGCGGCACGGTTCTGCCCACCGGATCGGTCCGCATCATGGAGGCCGGCCAGGTCAGCGCGCTGCCGGGCTATGACGCGGGCGATTGGTGGGTACAGGACGCCGCCGCCGCCATCCCGGCCAAGCTGCTGAAGGCCGCGCCCGGCGAGGCAGTGCTGGACATGTGCGCCGCGCCGGGGGGCAAGACGCTGCAACTGGCGGCCACGGGCGCGGATGTCACCGCGCTCGACATCTCGGACGCGCGCATGGCGCGGGTGCGCGAGAATCTGGGCCGCACCGGCCTGGGCGCCCATCTGGTGAGCGGCGATGCCCTGACACATGAGGGCAGCTATGACGCGATCCTGCTGGATGCGCCCTGCTCGGCCACCGGCACGATCCGGCGGCACCCCGACCTTCCCCATGCGCGGGACGGGTCCGAAATCGGCGATCTGATCGCTTTGCAGGCCGCCATGCTGGACCGCGCGCTGAGCCTGCTGAAACCTGGCGGGCGGCTACTCTATTGCACCTGCTCGCTCTTGCCGGACGAGGGAGAATGCCAAGTGGACGAGGCGCTGGTGCGCCATCCGGGCCTGACCGTCGACCGGGGCGCGCTGGACATGCCGGGCCTCGACCCCGCATGGATCACCGCCGAGGGCGGATTGCGCCTGCGGCCCGATTACTGGCCCGAGCGCGGCGGCATGGACGGCTTTTACATGGCGCTCCTGCGAAGCTGACGCGATTTTCGCAATCCTTCGGTGACTCGGGCGCGGGGGCAGGCTAGTCTGCGCGCGATGAGGCGCCACCAAGAGCGCCCGAGACATGAGGCGGGCGATGAGGCGCATGGCACCACCGGGCACATTCCGCACAAGATGGACGAGGCTGCAAAACCGCATCGCCGCGCGGCGTGCGGCGTGGGCACGGCCTGCGACCGCCTTTGTATCGTCGCCCGAGCCGCGCACCATCGGCAGCTTTGCGCGGGGCCGCCAGCTGTCGGCGGGGAATTTCATGCTTGCCGGGCATCTGGTGCAGCAGCCCGGCCTGCCGATCTGGGATATCACCGCGCCCGATGCGGCCTTCGAGGCCGAGCAGCATGGATTTGCCTGGCTCGATGATCTGGCCGCAGCAGGCGACGGGCCTGCCCGCGCGGCTGCCCAGGAATGGACCGCCGATTGGATCAAACGCTATGGCGCGGGGCGCGGCCCCGGCTGGACGCCCGACCTGACCGGTCGGCGCCTGATCCGCTGGATCAATCACGCGCTCTTTCTTCTGGCCGGTCAGGACAAGGCCACATCCGACGCATTTTACCGCTCACTGGCGCAGCAGACATTGTTTCTGGGCAAACGCGCGCACGCGGCGGCGCCCGGCCTGCCCCGTTTCGAGGCGCTGACGGGCCTCATCTATGCGGGGATCTCGCTGGAAGGGATGGACCACTACGTCGCCGCCGCCACCCGCGCGCTAGACCGCGAATGCAACGCGCAGATCGGGCGCGAGGGCCATCTGGTCACGCGGAATCCCGAGGAATTGCTGGATGTCTTTACCCTTCTGACCTGGGCGGCAGAAGCGCTGGGCGAGACGGGGATCAAGGCCCCCGGCCTCAACGCCGCCACTGCGCGCATCGCGCCGACGCTGCGCACATTGCGCCATGCCGACGGCGGCCTCGCGCGGTTTCATGGCGGCGGGCGCGGCCTCGAGGGGCGGCTGGATACCGCCCTGGTCGCCAGCGGCGTCAAGACGCGCCGCACCGACGGTCTGGCCATGGGATACGCGCGGCTCAGCGCCGGGCGCACCTCGGTCATCGTCGATGGCGCGCCGCCGCCAGCGGGGGCGGCATCGGCAGGCGCACACGCCTCGACCCTCGCGTTCGAGCTGACATCGGGGCGCCGCCCACTGATCGTCAATTGCGGCTCGGGCGCAAATTTTGGCGCCGAATGGCGGCGCGCCGGGCGCGCGACGCCCTCGCACAGCACCCTTGTCGTCGATGGCACCTCCAGCGCACGGCTCGGCGCAGCCGGCGCCGAGGCCGAATGGCTCAGCCAGGCCCCCCGCCACGTGCCCGTGCAGATGAGCCAGGCATCGGATGGCGTGCGATTCGAGGGCGGGCACGACGGCTATGTGCGCCGCTACGGCCTGACCCATGCCCGCACGATCGAGATGACCTTCGACGGGCGCGGCGTCGCGGGCGAGGACATGCTTCTGGCGCTCGAGCCGGAGAACAAGCGGCAATTCGATGCCGCATTCGACGCGACCAGGATGCAGGGCGTGCCCTACCAGATCCACTTCCACCTCCACCCCGATGTGGACGCGAACATCGACATGGGCGGGGCTGCCGTCTCGCTGGCGCTGCGCAGCGGAGAAATCTGGGTATTTCGCACCGACGCGCGCGCCAAGATCACACTGGAGCCGTCGGTTTATCTGGAAAAATCACGGATCAAGCCGCGTTCGGCCAAACAGATAGTTTTATCCGGGCGCGCGCTGGAGTATGCGGGCCGCATCCGTTGGTCGCTGGCCAAGGCACAAGATACCCCGATCAGCATCCGCGATCTGGCGCAGGATCCGCCATATTCCGGTGATGACGACGACCAAGATGAAGATTGACACGCACGCAACGCAGGACCGCCCATATGACCGATCTCACCCCCATCCGCCGCGCCCTTCTGTCCGTCTCGGACAAGACCGGGCTGATTGATCTGGGGCGCGCCCTCGCCGGACGCGGGGTCGAACTGCTCAGCACCGGGGGCAGCGCCAAGGCGCTGCGCGATGCGGGCCTCGAGGTGCGCGATGTGGCCGATGTCACCGGCTTTCCAGAAATGATGGACGGGCGGGTCAAGACGCTGCATCCCGCCGTCCACGGCGGCCTGTTGGCCCTGCGCGACAATGACGCCCACGTCAGGGCGATGGAAGAGCACGGTATCGGCGCGATCGACCTGCTGGTGGTCAACCTCTATCCCTTCGAAAACACGGTCGCGGGCGGCGCGGATTATGACACCTGCATCGAGAACATCGACATCGGCGGCCCCGCGATGATTCGTGCCGCGGCCAAGAACCACGGCTTTGTCAGCGTGGTGGTCGACACCGAGGATTACGCCCCCCTGCTGGAGCAGATGGAGGCCAATGACGGCGGCACCACGCTCGCCTTCCGCCAGACGCTGGCGATGACCGCCTATGCGCGCACTGCAGCCTATGACAGCGCCGTCAGCACATGGATGGCCGCGCAGCAAGGCGATGCCGCGCCGCGCCGCCGCACCGTGGCCGGATCGCTGGCGCAGGTTCTGCGCTATGGCGAGAACCCGCATCAATCGGCTAGCTTCTATCTCGACGGCAGCAATCGGCCCGGCGTGGCCACAGCCGAGCAATTGCAGGGCAAGGAACTGAGCTACAACAACATCAACGACACCGATGCCGCGTTCGAGCTGGCCAGCGAGTTCGCCGCCAGCGACGGCCCCGCCTGCGCCATCATCAAGCACGCCAATCCCTGCGGCGTCGCCCGCGCGGCAACGCTCAAGGACGCATATGTGCGCGCCTTCGATTGCGATCGCACGTCGGCCTTCGGCGGCATCATCGCACTGAACCAGCCGCTGGACGGCGCCACGGCCGAAGAGATCGCGCAGATCTTTACCGAGGTCGTCATCGCCCCCGGCGCGGACGCGGACGCGCGCCGAATCTTTGAGGCGAAAAAGAACCTGCGCCTTCTGATCACCGATGGCATGGCCGACCCGCGCACGGCGGCCCAAACGATCCGGCAGGTGTCGGGAGGCTACCTGATGCAGGACAAGGATAACGGCCATATCACAACCGATGACCTTAAAGTTGTCACCAAACGCCAACCGACAGAGGCCGAAATGGCCGATATGCTGTTCGCATGGAAGGTCGCCAAACACGTCAAATCCAACGCCATCGTCTACGTCAAGGACGGCGCGACCGTCGGCGTCGGCGCTGGCCAGATGAGCCGCGTCGACAGCTGCCGCATCGCCGCGCGCAAGTCACAGGACATGGCCGAGGCCCTGGGCCTTGCCCAGCCTCTGACCCAAGGCAGTGTCGTGGCATCGGATGCGTTTTTCCCTTTCGCGGACGGCCTGCTGACGGCCGCCGAGGCGGGCGCGACGGCGGTGATCCATCCCGGCGGGTCGATGCGCGACGACGAGGTGATCGCCGCCGCAGATGAGGCAGGGCTGGCCATGGTGCTGACGGGCATGCGCCACTTCCGCCACTGACGGCCACTGGGCCAAGAAAGGGCGCGACATGAAAATCGTTTTCTGGACAAGCTTCTGGGTCTTTCTTCTGGATCAGGCGACCAAATATCTCGTCGTCCACTCGATGAATCTGCGCACTCTGGGTGCAATCGATGTCTGGCCGCCTTTCATCAACCTGCGCATGGCTTGGAACTACGGCATAAATTTCGGCCTTCTGGCCGGGGATTCGCCCTACACGCGCTGGGTGCTGATCGCCGTTGCGCTGGTCATCGCGGGGGCGGTCCTGTGGTGGGTGCATCACGAGCCCGGCGGCAAATGGCAGAAAATCGCTGCCGGTCTGCTGATCGGTGGGGCGCTGGGCAATGTGATCGACCGCATCCTCTACGGCGCTGTTGCGGATTTCCTGAACATGTCCTGCTGCGGCCTGAGCAATCCTTATGCCTTCAACGTGGCCGATATCTCGATCTTCATCGGTGCGTTCGGCATGATCATTTTCAGCCCCGGCAAAAAGCCTGCGTGACCTCGCCGTGCATTTGTATTAGATGTCGCAAAGCACAGTATGACGAACCTGATACCTCGCCAAAGAAGGGCCTACCCCATGCGCCGCAGCATTCTGGCACTTGCACTGCTGACATTCGCCGCCGCCGCCTGCGGGCGCAGCGACGGCGCCCTCACGCGGATCACGAATGAAGGCAATGGCCCGGATGAGTTCGCAGTCCTGCCGACGGCCCCCTTGCAAACCCCCGAAAGCTATAACGCCCTGCCGGCGCCGACGCCGGGCGTTGCCAACCTCGTCGACCCCAATCCGCGCGCGGCGGGTGTCGCGGCGCTGGGCGGAAATCCTGCGGCCACCGTGGGCACCACCGTTTCGGCAGCCGATGGCGGGCTGGTCAACTACACGGGCCGCTTTGGCGTCCAGCCTGCCGTGCGGCAGGATCTGGCCGCCGAGGATGCACAGGTGCGCCGCCGGTATGGCCGCGTCAATATCTTCAACATCGGGCCAAATGACGACTACACCAGCGCCTACAAGAAACAATGGCTCGATAGCCAGGTTGAGCAGCGCCGCATGATGCAGCGCGGTGTCGTGACGCCTTCCGCGCCGCCCGCATCGAACTGACATCACCCTGCAAGACAAGAGCGCCCCGGCCACCACGGCACGGGGCGATTTTCATTTCGCGGCGCTATACGCAGGGCCGCGCCCTTCGTTTCAATCAGGCCGGATCCGATCACGGATATGACATCACGCCTTGCACACGCTCCGGCGCGCCGTATCTAACTGGCAACGTTTACAGACAGTCCGTCCTTACCGGAGAGCATATATGCGCGCCTTGACCCTCGCCCTCATGATCCTTCTGCCCGCCGCTGCGATGGCGCAGGAGGCGGCGGATACCGGCACCGATCAGGTCACCACCTACACCTTGGAGAACGGTCTGGAACTGGTCGTGATCGAGGATCACCGCGCCCCTGTCGTCACTCATATGGTCTGGTATCGCGCCGGATCGGCGGATGAGCCGCCCGGAAGTTCGGGCGTCGCGCATTTTCTTGAGCATCTGCTTTTCAAGGGCACCGACACCCTGGCCCCCGGCGAATTTTCCTCCACGGTGGCCAAGCAGGGTGGCAACGACAACGCCTTTACCAGCTATGACTACACTGCCTACTTTCAGCGCGTGGCCGCCGACCGGCTGGAGCTGATGATGCAGATGGAGGCTGACCGCATGGTCAACCTCAAGCTGGACGAGCAAAACGTCGCAACCGAACGTGAAGTCATCATCGAAGAGCGCAACATGCGCGTCGAGAACAACCCCGGCGCGCTCTTTCGGGAACAGTTGAAGGCGGCGCAATACCTCAATCATCGCTATGGCACGCCCGTGATCGGCTGGCAGCACGAACAGCCGCTGCTGACGCTTGAGGATGCGGTCGATTTCTATACCACGTATTACGCCCCCAATGATGCCATCGTCGTCGTTGCCGGTGACGTGGTGCCCGAGGACGTGCTGGCCATGGCGCAGACCCATTACGGCGCAATCCCCGCCAACCCGGACCTACCCGAGCGAGTGCGACCAGAAGAGCCCCGCCAGCTGGCACCGCGCCGCTTGACGATGGAGGATCCGCGCGTCGCACAGCCCTATCTCACCCGTTCCTACCTCGCGCCCGAGCGGGACAGCGGCGCTCAGGCCGATGCCGCCGCGCTGACCATCCTGGCCGAGATCCTAGGCGGCGGCACCACATCGCTCATGGCGGAGAAACTGCAATTCGATGCGCAGGTCGCAGTGCAATCGGCGGCTTGGTACGATGGCGTCTCGCTTGATGAGACGACCTTCACCCTGCTGGTCGTGCCCGTGCCGGGCGTCACACTGCCCGAGGCAGAGACGGCAATGGACGAGGTCGTTCAGGGCTTCCTTGAAAATGGCGTCGACGCCGATCAGCTGGAGCGGATCAAGATGCAGATGCGGGCGGCGCTGATCTATGCCCGCGACGACGTCAACGGCCTCGCCAATCGCTATGGCGCGGCGCTGGCCTCGGGGCTGACTGTCGAGGATGTTCAGGCTTGGCCGGACGTGCTTCAGGCCGTCACCGCCGAAGACGTGATGCAGGCGGCGCGCGATGTCTTCGACCTTCGCAATTCTGTCACCGGCTACCTGACCGCACCCGAGACCGCCACCACGGAGGCCACCCAATGAGCCGTACGATCATCACCCGCCTGATTCTACCCTGCCTGATGGCACTCGCCTTCGCGCTGCCCGCCCGCGCCGAGATCGAGGTGCAGGACCTCGGCACGCCCGGCGGCGTCGATCTGTGGCTGGTCGAGGATCACAGCATCCCTTTCGTCGCGCTTGAGATGCGCTTTCGCGGTGGTGCGTCCCTGGACCAACCCGGCAAGCGCGGCGCAACCAACCTGATGACCGGCCTGCTCGAAGAGGGCGCGGCCGACATGGACAGCCGCGAATTCGCGCGCCGGGCCGAGGCACTTGCTGCCTCCTTCTCCTACGGCGCGGGCGATGACACTATCAGTGTCTCGGCGCGTTTCCTCAGCGAGAACCGCGACGCGGCGGTGGAGCTTCTGCGCGCCAGCCTCGTCGAGCCGGCGTTCAACCAGAAATCCATCGACCGCGTGCGCGGTCAGGTTCGCTCGATCATACAGTCGGACGAGAAAGACCCACGTGCCTTGGCGGCGCGCGCCTTTGATCAGCAGACATTCGGCGATCACCCCTATGCCACCTCCAAGGACGGCACTCTTGACAGTATCGCGGGCCTCACGCGGGATGATATCGTCGTCGCCCATCGCGCCGCGCTGGTGCGTGACCGCCTCTACGTCGCCGCAGTTGGCGACATCACCGCGGACGAGCTGACCGCGCTTGTTGACAAGCTGACCGAGGGTCTGCCGCAATCGTCGGATATCGCCCTGCCCGGCGAGGCCGATATCACCCTGCCCGGCGGCGCGACCGTCATCGACTTTGACACGCCGCAATCCACCGTCACCTTCGCCCAGCCCGGCATTGATCGGGATGATCCCGACTTCTTTGCCGCCTTTCTGCTCAACCAGATCCTTGGCGGTGGCGGCTTTGAGAGCCGCCTCATGGACGAGGTGCGCGAAAAGCGCGGGCTGAGCTATGGCGTCTACTCCTACCTCGTCGACCGCGACGGTGCGCAGCTTTGGATGGGTCAGGTCGCCTCGGCCAATGACCGCGTCGCGACCACAATCGAAGTGATCCGCGATGAATGGGCCAAGATGCGCGAAACCGGGGTCACCGCCGAAGAGCTGGAGGACGCCAAGACCTATATGACCGGCGCCTATCCGCTGCGCTTTGACGGGAACGGACCTATCGCCAACATCGCGGTCGAAATGCAGGTCGAGGGTCTGCCCACCGACTACATCGCCACGCGCAACGATCAGGTCGACGCGGTCACGCTCGAGCAGATCAACCGCGTCGCGCGCGACCTGCTTGACCCAGAAAAACTTAGCTTCGTCGTGGTCGGAAAACCCGAGGGCTTGTCGAACTAGGGCTGCATACGCATTGCTGCGCTCATCGTTTTGTCGGGGGAAGAACACCCATGTTCGCCTGCTATGATCAGGCGCTACACGCCAAGGTAGCGCGCCGCGACTGACGTGTCGGCGCGCACCTCTTCCACGGTCATCACAGCACCGTTGCGCCCATTCTCGACAAAGGCCACCCGATCCGCGACCTCAAGAACCGCGTCCATTCGGTGCTCGACCAAAAGGATCGCGGTGCCTTGGCCGCGCATGCGCAGGACCACCTCCTGAATCGCGCCGACCACGGACGGCTGAAGACCCTCAGTCGGCTCATCAAGCAGCAGCGCCTTGGGACGCAAGCACAGCGCGCGCGCGGTGGCCAGCATCTGCTGCTCGCCGCCCGACAAGGTTTGAGCAGGCTGGCGATAGCGTTCTCTCAGGCGCGGAAAAAGGTCCAGCACCTCCTCCAGCACTTCGGGCGGGCTCTTCCGCGTGCGCATCCCGATCTCAAGGTTCTGCGCGACGGACAGCCCGGCAAAGAGCCGCCGTCCTTGCGGCACATAGCCGATCCCGGCGCGCGGCACATGGTGCGGGGCCAGCGCGCTGATCTCTTGACCCGCCAGCACCACACGCCCGCCCATCAGCGGGATGAGGCCCATGATCGCGCGCATCATTGTCGTTTTGCCCGCGCCATTGCGCCCCATGAGGCACAGGATTTCACCCTCCGCCACATCCAGCGACAGCTCGCGCAGCACGCGGCCACCGCCATACCCCGCGCTGATCCGCTCCAGCGCCAGCATCACACGCCCCCCAGATAGGCGGCCTGCACGCCCCGGTCGGCGCGCACTTCATCCGGCGTGCCCTCGAAAAGCAGTGCCCCGGCAGACAGCACCGTCACCCGGTCTGCCAGCGCCATGACGACATCCATGTTATGCTCGATCAGCAGGATCGCACGGCGCCCGGCCTGCCCGCGCACCAGATCCTTGAAGGCCGCGATTTCCGGCTCGGACAGGCCCTGCGTCGGCTCGTCAAGGATCAAGAGGCGCGGCGAGGCCACCAGCCCCATGGCAATCTCGACAAGGCGTTGATGGCCATAGCTGAGATCGCCCGCCAACACGTCCCGATACCGCTCCAGACCGACCTGCTCCAAGACGGAGCAGGCGGCCTGCGCCACCTTGCTTGCCGCCATGTGTGGCCGCGCGGCCAGTGCAACATTCTCGGCCACAGGCAGGCGCGCATAGATCGACGTGATCTGAAAGGTATAGGCCATCCCAAGACGGGTGCGCCGATGCGCCGGCAGCGCGGTGATGTCCTGCCCGTCAAAGACCACTTGCCCGGCACTGGGCGCAATCCGCCCGCAGATCATACCCACCAGCGTCGTCTTGCCCGCCCCGTTCGGCCCGATCAGCGCCCGCACCTCGCCCGGCTCGACGGCCATGCTGACGTCATCGACCGCGCGCACGCCGTCATAGCTCTTGCTGAGGCCGCGTACCGACAGAAGACTCATGGCAGCCACCCCCAGAGGCGTCGGCGCACCTCGCCCATGATCCCCTGCGGCGCAAAAAGCGTGAGAAGCACGAGAACCACGCCGGCAATCAGCATGTAGGCGTTCGTGATGTCCGAGCTGAGGTCGATCAGGTAGAACATGAATAGCGTGCCGATAAAGGGCCCAAGCACCGTCCCTGCCCCGCCCAGCAGCACCCAGAGCAAGGGCAGGATGGAATATTCGACCCCCGCAAAGCTGGCCCCCGCATAGCCAAAGAGCAGGCCATAGGCCGCCCCCGCCGTTCCCGAGATGGCCCCGGACACAGTCATCGCCAGCAGCTTGATCCGAAACGTGTCATAGCCCAGCATCCGCGTGCGCGCCTCGTTCTCGCGGATCGCGATCAGGGTGCGGCCGAACGGCGCGCGCACCAGCGCAAGGCAGAGACCCATCACCACGGCAAAGACGACCAGCGCCGCAAGATAACGATTGGCCTCGTCGCTCAGATCAATGCCCCACAGCACGCGCGCGCCCCGCGCAATGACGAACCCCTCGTCGCCCCGCGTCCACTCGCCAAAGTAAAGCACCGTCAGGTATCCCGCCTGCGCGAACATCAGCGTCACGATCATGAAGGCGACCCCCGCCGTGCGCAGCGCCAGCGCGGCGAGGCCGGCGGCCACCGCAGCGCCCGCGACAACCCCCAGCAGAAGTGCAGGCGCAGCGCCCAGCCCCAGATGCTGAACGCTGAGGGCCATGCCATACATGCCCGCCCCGAAAAGCAGCGCATGACCAAGGCTAAGCAAGCCCGCATAGCCAAAGATGATGTTGTAGCCCATTGCGTAGCTGGCCAGCACCATGATGCGCGCGAGGTTGCCGTGATGATAGGCAGGCAACACGAAGTGCCCCAGCAGCAGCAGCAGCAGAACGCCACCATGAAGCGCTATGATGCGCGCGCCCACGCTCATACGCTGCGCGTGCCAAACAGGCCTTGGGGCCGAAAGACCAGTACCAGCGCCACCAGAAGCGTTGCGATGATCTTGGCCAGCGTGGGCGAGAAGAAGACCGAGATGATGCCATCGCTCAGCCCGATCAGGATGGCGGCCACGACCGTTCCGGGCAGGCTGCCGAGGCCGCCAATGATGACGACCGTAAAGGCCAGAAGCAGCGGATCGGCGCCCATCAGGTAGTGCGCCTGCGTGATCGGCACGACCAGCACGGCGGCCAGTGCGGCCAGCGCCGCGCCAATGCCAAAGACCATCGCATAGACACGCTCGACCGGGATGCCAAAGGCGGTCGCCATGTCGCGGTCTGCCTGAACCGCGCGCATAACCAGACCGATGCGCGTGCGCGCCATCATCACCCAGACGCCCAGCAGCACCACCGCCCCGGCGCCGATCACCGCCAGTTTATAGCTGGTCGTCGCCAGCCCCCATGGCCAGTAAAGCGCCAGCGCGCCCTCTTTCATCTCAACCCAAGGCAGGGCGAGCCGCGTGTTGAATGGTGCCTCGACCGGCCGCGCGTCAGGTCCATAACTCATCAAGGTCAGTTGCTGGATGATATAAAGCAGGCCGATCGTGGCCACGATCGTGCGCTCGGGGTCATAGGCGACGCGCTTGAGGATCGTCATATCGGCGGCCACGGCGATGGCCCCTACGATCAGGGGCGCGCCCACCAGCGCCACGGCGAACCCCATGGCGGGCGGGCCGCCCACCATCTGCGCGATGACCCATGCCAAGACGGCGCCCAGCATGAAGAATTCGCCATGCGCGATGTTGACGACGCGCATCACGCCAAAGACAAGGCTGAGCCCCACCGCCGTCAGCGCCAGAACCGACGCCATCACCAGCCCTTCCAGCGTCGCCAGCATCAGGTAGGGGCCCAGCTCCATCCGGCGCTAGCCCGCCGCCAGCTCGGCGCGGTGCGCCTCCACAAGATCGCCCATCGAGTGAAACATCATGTCATAAAGCGGCATATCGCCCGGATTCATCGTCGCGCCAAAGCCTTCTTGATCGTGGCGCCGGTAGATCCAGCAATTGGACAAGCCATGGCGATTGGCCGGGCCATGATCGTGAAACATGCTTTCAGCCGTGTGCAGGATGTCACCTTTGGTCAGGCCCAGTCGCGTCATCTGCTCGAGCATGTAGTCGAAATTGCGCGGCTCGGGTTTGTAGCTGCCGATATCCTCGGCCACGTAAGTCGCGGTAAAGGGATGGCCCAGCTTGGCATCGCTAAAGGCAAAACTCGCATTGTCGACATTCGTCAGCGCGATCAGCTTGAAGTGATCTTTCAGATAGGCCATCGCCTCGGCGCTATCGGGAAAGGCGGGCCAATGCTCGACCGAATGGCCATAGACCTGCGCCTCCTGCCATGATGCGGTCAGCCCCCATTCCTCGGCCAGCCGCTTGTAGACCGTCGCCAGCACGTCGCGGTAGTTCTTGGCCGGTGTCACCCGCTGGCAGGTGCTTTCATGAAAGGCGTGCGCCTCAAGGATCGCATCGCGACTGAGGTCCAGTTGATCGGTCAGCGGCTTCAACCCCGCGATCATGCCAGATTCCCAGTCGATCAGGGTGCCATAGACATCGAATGTCAGCGCCTTGTAATCACTCAGCTTCATTGCAGAACTCCTTGCCGTGTGGGCCGTATCCGGCCTGTTGTTGCAGGAGATAACCCAACGCTCGCGGCAAACATACCCTGAAATTCAGCGCCCGGAGGCTATGCCCCTCCTCTCAGAAGGGCTGCTGCGTGTAATCCACCTCGTCAGGATAGAACCCTTCTTCGATGCCTGCGGTATGCACGCGCACCAACCGGCCGTCTTCGATGCGGCTGATGTGCTGCTCGCCAAACACCTGATGCGTGCGCCCGTTGAACTGCATCGGCCCTTGCGGCCATTCGCGGCTGTGCGGGATTTCGGTCACCGCCTCAACCGCCTCGATCAGCGTCTGCCGATCCTGCGGTCCGCGATACCCCGAGGCCTCCATGCCCGCCTTGATCGCATGCAGCGTGGTCCAGCAGCCGAACATATGACCATAGGTCGATACATCGCGCGAATCCTCCAGCGAGGCACCATTGTCATCGACACCGACGGCGGCACGGTAAAAGGCCTGATGCTCGGTCTGGTCCGGCTGGGCATAGCGGTGCATCCCCTCCCAGAAGTGCGAGCCATCCAGAAATTCAAGACCGGGGCTGTTGATGTCGATCGCCTCAAGGCTGTCGATAAACCCGAAGAGCTGCGGCCCCGACCCACCAAAGAACTCACCCAGCTCCTTGACGAAGGTCAGCACCGAGGGGCCGACCATCACGTGATAGACCACCTCGGTCTCGCGCGGAATCTTGGGGAAATAGCGTGTAAATGAGGTTTCGGACGGCGGAATGGCGATTTTTGCCAGAACTTCGCCCCCCTGCGCCGTGATCGCCTCGCTAAAGAAATCGCGGTGATCGTGTCCATAGGCGTAATCGGGAAAGATCATGGTGACCTTCTTGCCCAGGTTATCTCCGACGAAGGGCGCGACTGACAGGACCTGGCTCTTCACATCCGTGATGCCCGCCTGAACGGTATAGCGGTTCAACATGCCGCTTGCTACGTGATGCCCTTCGGAGACGACGAAATAGGGCAGCTTCAACTCGCCCGCGCGCGGCGCGGATCCTATGACGACATGGCTGAAAAGCGTGCCGTAGGCGACGTCGCACTCGTGCTGATTGGCGAACTTCTCGATCATCTCGGCGCCCCGCTTGGGGTTGGTGCCGTCGTCTTCGGCCACCAGTTCGACCATGCGGCCGTTTATGCCACCATTGTCGTTGATGTATTTCGCAGCGGCGTTGCCCGTCCGCTCGTACCAGCGCCCATAGGCCGCGCCGACGCCCGTGCGGTGAACCTGAAATCCCACCTTGATCGGCTCTGCAGTTTGCGCATGCGTGTAGCGTGCCCAAAGCGGCAGCGCAGCCGCGCCGCCTGCCAAGGTGCTGAGCGCCTTGCGCCGTGTCAGGGTCGGTGTCAGGGTCTTTTCGGTCTTGGTCATGGCCGCGTCCTCATGCTGCGGCAGGTGGCCCTGCCGTCCCGCCGCGATCCTGCGAAGCTGGCACCCGATTGTCCAGATGTTTGCGCCCCTCGTTCGCCCACAACAGGAGAACTCTGGGCTTTTTCTTGGGAAAAACACCCAAAAACCCGCCGCGCGACAATTCGCCCGGACCCCGGCTATGCTGCGCTACTTGCCAAAAAAGCGGTTGTAGAGCCAATCGGGCCAGATCCGGCTGAATCGAAAGAGGTAGCTGAACATGCGCGGGAAGTGCCGCACCGTTGCGCCGGGGTCGTTCATCATCTCGAACATCTCCTGTGCGGCCTCATCGGCCGTCATCAGGAAGGGCATGTTGAAATCGTTCTTGTCCGTCAGCCGCGTCTTGATGAAGCCGGGGTTGGCGATCTGCACGCGCACGCCGGTATTGCGCAGATCGACCTGCATGCTCTCGCCCAGCGCCATGACGCCGGCCTTGGACGCGGCATAGCCGATGGCACCCGGCAGCCCGCGAAAGCCCGACAGCGAGCCGGTCAGCACGATATGGCCCGCATCCTTGGCGACCATCTTGGGCACCACGGCACCGCAACTGCGCAGCGCGCCGACAAAGTTGATGTCGCCCATCGCCTCCGCTTGCTCGGCATCCCAATCCTGCGCCGCAAACGGCCAATAGACGCCCGCAGTATAGATCATTCCGTCGATCTCGCCGACTTCCTCGGCGGCGCGGCGCACGCTCTTCAGATCCGAGACATCGACAGTGACCACATGCGAACGTCCAGGCAGGGCCTCTGCCAC
Source organism: Roseovarius sp. D0-M9 (assembly GCF_037083805.1). NCBI lineage: Bacteria > Pseudomonadati > Pseudomonadota > Alphaproteobacteria > Rhodobacterales > Roseobacteraceae > Roseovarius > Roseovarius sp. D0-M9. The sequence goes on from NZ_JBAPKZ010000009.1 coordinate 96,951, forward strand.
GGCCTTCAGCTTGTCTTCGCTGCGCGACGACAGGATCAATTCGGCGCCAGCACGGCTCAGCTTGTGTGCCAGTGCCTCGCCCAGACCATCACTGGCCCCGATCATCCAATAGCGTTTTCCGATCCAGTCGGTCATGCAGCATCCACCTTTTTCATCGTGGCCACCAGTTCGGCCACCTTTATCCCATACTTACGGAACTGGCTGCGATTGACGATAGTTCCGCCGGGCGTCAGATACATCCAGTCGGTAACGCTCAGAACATGCCCCCCCGCCTCGGCGGGCAGGCGGATGCGGTAGCGCAGCATCAGCGACGCTCCGCTGAGCTGTCCGCGCCCCGCTCCGACCAGATCGTCGGCCTCGGCGCGCAGGGTGCCGTTCGGCCCCAGGGACAGGCGCCATTCGCGATCTTGGGTATTGCCGCTGTCATAGACGAAATGCTCGGCCAACGTGCCGGTGTCCCCCGTCCAGGTGCCCCGAAACTCCGCATCAAAGCGCGAGGCGACGCGCCCCAATGGGCCATAAATGACGCCATGACATGCGATGCGCCCCGACAGGTGCTGGCGCATGTCCATGGCGGGCGCGCTGCTGGCATAGTCTTCGGGCTTCTGCGCGTTGAAATCCGTAAGGCTCTGGCGCAGCCAGACCGCGACACCGCACAGCAGCGCCCCCAATACCATCCACCCGATCACAGTCATGCCATATTCCCCTCTGGCAGGCGCGTTGTCGCCAAGAGCGCGATGGCCACCAGTTTCAACACGCACGGCAGCGCGCAATAAAGCAGCGTCAGAAGCAGCAGCGCCGCCTCGTCATTCTGCGCGCCCGCCTGAAATCCGCCCGCCTCCAACGTCGGCAAGAGCGCGACAGCCGCAATCGCGAGCGTCAACTTGGACACGAAGGACCACAGGCCAAATCCCTCGCTCGCCCCCGGTGCGATATCGGCCATGCGGCGCGCAAAGATCGCAGGCAGCAACGTCAGATCGGCCCCGACAGCTGCGCCCGACACCACGCAAACCACCGCAAAGGCCCATATGTCACCAGTGCCAAGCAGCGCCGCGCAGCCGAAGGCGGCGATGGCCAGCACCATCGCGGCAAGCAACGTGCGCTTGGCCCCCCACCGCTCGGCGGCCCGGCCCCATGCGGGCGCAGCCAGCGCAGCCGACAGGAAAAAGACCAGCAATAGCGGCCCCTCCCATCCCGGCGCGCCAAGGCGGCTTTCGACGAAGAAGAGGAACAGCGTGGAGCTGACGGCGACCGGCGCCGCATTGACCAGCGCGATCAACAGCAGGCGGCGCGATATATCGTCCCGCAAGATCGGACCAAAGCCTTCGGACGGGATCGACGCGCGGCCCCACTGGCCCCACATCGCGGCCAATGCCAGCACGCCAAGGATGGCGAAGGCCAGCGCAAATCCTGCATATCCACCCAAAAGCACGGGCGCCACCGCTGCCGCGCAGATGCCCAAGAGCGCGCCCGTCTCGCGCCAGCGCGCCAGTCGCAGATGCCCCGACTGGGCCAGCGCCGAGGCGGTCGAGACGCCCTGAGCGTAAAAGCAGATCGTCAGATAGCTGAAGCTGGAGAAAACCACCGTCAGCATTACCGCAAACCACCAGACAGGCGCGATGGGCGGGGCCACGGCAAAAAGGCCGATCATCGCCAGTGCCATTGCGATCCCTGCAATCAACACCGTGACAGCGCGAAACGCCTGCGTGCGTGCGGCAAGCCGGCCCAGCAGCGGGTCCTGCACCACGTCGATGAGGCGCAGCGCGAAAAGGACACTCCCAAGCAGGGTCAGGGACACGCCATATTCATCGACATAGAACTTGGGCGCGTGGATGTAGATCGGCAGGCCCGCCGCAGCAATGAAAGCAGCAAAGAGAGAGAAAGCAGGCAGGCGCGGCGCGCTCACCGCGTAACCTCGGTCTCGGGCGGCTCGGGGCGGGGGCGATATGTGGCACCCTTCCACCATAGCTTGAGCGCCTGCCAATGGATCAGCGCCAGCACCCGGCGCGAGCCGAAGGGACGGCGCAGCATCGCAGCCAGCAGCCCCCGATTGCTGAGCCCGCGGCGCGGCCCGGTCAAGGTCGCGACCAGACCGCCATCGCCCCCGGTCATGTCGATCCAGATGCCAATGCGGTCCTCTCGCACGTCGAACCGGAATTCATACCCGCCATCGACCTTCTGAAAGGGGGAAACATGGAAAATCTTGTCTGAATGCAGTCGATCCTCGGCCCCGATGACCGAACCGTCGGCCTTTAGGCACAGATAGCTGTGGCGATCGCCAAACGTATTGCTGACCTCGGCGATCACCTGCCGCAGACCGCCGTCGGCGTCCCGGCAGAGCCAGAAAGACACCGGATTGAACACATGGCCCATGATGCGCGGCTGGGCCAGCAGCTCGATCCTTGCAGGCTGCGGGATCTGGTAGCTGTCCAGCACCTGCCGCACCCAAGGCGCGCCGATACCGTGGCCCGGCGCCCCACCATGATCGCGATCATGAAGGCTTGCCAACCCGGCGCGATTGCGCCCGAAGAGACGCGGCGTGCGCAGCTCTGCTTCGGCATCCGCCAGAACGTAGTCGATGGAATAGCGAAACGAATTGCTGACCGCGCCCTTGCGCCCGTGCCACGTGTGGCCCGCGATATGATCGACACGGCTCATGCCGCGGCCAAGGCTCCGCGCTCGGTGAGCGCATCGGCCACGTCGACGGCGCTGCCCAGACCATCTTCGTGAAAGCCGCTCTTCATCCATGCACCACAATACCAGGTATTCTGCGCCCCGTTCATCGCCGCGATACGCCCCTGCGCGGCCAGCGCAGCCTGATCATAGACCGGATGGCGCAGCGTCACGCGATCATGGATCAGCTCTTCACGGATCTGGCGCGTCGTGTTCAGCGTCACGAAATGCGGATCATCCATCGGGATCGGCTGCAACTTGTTCATCCAGTAGGTCAGGTCGATACGGCTATCGGTCTTGGCGCGGTCCTCGGTATAATTCCAGGACGACCAGACGGCGCGGCGGCGCGGCATGATCGACGCATCCGAATGCAGCACGACGTCGTTTGGCTGATACCCGATGGCGCCCAGATTGCGCCGCTCGTCAGCGCTGGGATCGGTCAACAGGCGCAAGGAGTCGTCCGAATGGGTCGCCATGACGACCGCATCAAACCCCTCCCAATCGCCGCCTGCCTTGATCTGAACGCCCGCAGGCGTGCGGCGCACCGCCTGGACCGGACAGCCGGGCCGCAGTAATACGCCAACGTTGCGCAGATACGTCTCAAGCCGGTTGACATACTGCACAGAACCGCCCTTGACCGTATACCACTGATGCTGACCATCGTAATTCAACAGCGCGTGGTTCTCGAAAAACCGCATCATCGTCTCGGCCGGAAAATCCAGAATCTTTCTGGTCGGCGTCGACCAGATCGCGCCCGACAGCGGCAAAAGGTAATAATCGCGAAACCAATCCCCGGTGCGCAGGTGCGTCAGCAGCGCGCCAATGCTCATGTCGCTGCCGCGCGAAACCTCCAGCGCATTGGCGTTGAAGTGAAATATATCGCGCAACATCCGCAGGAAGCCGGGCCGCGCCACGTTGCGCCACTGGGCAAATGCCGCGCCTGCGCCGGCAAGACCATATTCGATGCGCCCCCCGTCGATGGACGCGCCAAAGCTCATGTTGCTGGGCACGACAGGCACGTCGAGCTGGGCAAAGAGATCGGCCAGATGCGGGTAATTGGCATAGTTGAAAACGATAAAGCCGGTATCGACAGGCTGGTCACCACGCTTGCCGGCCATGATGGTGCGGGCATGTCCGCCCAGCCGCGGCTCGGCCTCATAAAGGGTTACGTGATTTTCTGCACTCAGACGATGGGCCGCGCCCAAACCGGAAATTCCGCCCCCGACAACAGCAATCTTGCGTCTCGGGGCGGGCTGCAACTCAAATGGCATATGGGCAAGGGTCCGTTTTGTTCATTCTTATAGCCAAGGATACGGCTGGGGGACTGCATTGGATGCAAATTCATTCCAGTAGCCGATGCGCCCTGCGTATTTTCACGCAAAGGTGATCCAATACTGCGCCTGTGCCGTAATAGGCATATGTTTTGCACGATTGACACCTCTTACGATAGCTTGGCATCGTTTCATGGGACCGCTATGGCGGTTGCAGCGCAGCCGCGTGTGCAAAAGATCGAAACGTCAGGACATTACGCATTGCCCCCAGAACGGCCAGACACTGACCGGATCGAGACTGGCCGGATTGAGACTGGCCGGGTCGAGACTGGCCGGGAATTCGAGAATAACCGTTGGACCGACATCATCGCGCGCATCCGCGATGACGCGGACGAGGCGGCCTTTGCCGAAATCTTTGATCATTTCGCGCCACGCGTGAAAGGTTTCTTGATGAAGTCCGGGGCCAGCGCGACGCTTGCCGAGGAATGCGCGCAAGATGTCATGGCAACGCTCTGGCAGAAGGCGCATCTCTTTGATCCCTCCCGCGCCAGCGCTGCCACGTGGATTTTTACCATTGCCCGCAACAGGCGCATCGACGCGCTGCGCAAGGCACGACGCCCCGAACCCGAGGATATCATCTGGGGCCCAGAAGAGGCACCGGATCAGGCCGACGTTCTTGCCCTCGAGCAGGAAAGCGCACAACTGGCCGAGGCCATCGCCGCCCTTCCCGCCAAGCAAAAGACACTGATCGAGGCCGCTTATTTCAGCGATCTCAGCCATTCGGAAATCGCCGAGAAAACGGGCCTGCCGCTCGGCACGATAAAATCACGCATCCGTCTCGCGATTGACCGGCTGCGCCATACGATGAAATGAAAACGCCATGACAGACCCTATCGCACATCACCTGACGGACTCTCTCCTGATGGCCTATTCCTCGGGATCACTGCCCGAGGCATTCAGCCTGACCGTGGCCACGCATATATCGCTGTGCGATGAATGCCGCGCCCGGCTGGGTGCATTTGACAGTGTCGGCGGCGCGCTGCTGGACACGGCCGACGCATCACAGATGGCACCCGGCAGCATGGCGGCAGCACTAGCAGCAGCCAAGTCGTCGGCCGCCACGCCTGCCCGCGCAGCGGCGGTGCGCCCCACCGGTGTGCTGCCTGCGCCCCTTCAGGATTATGTCGGCGGTGATCTGGACGCGGTGAAATGGCGCGCGGTCGGCATGGGCGTGCGCCAGGCCATCCTGCCGACCCAAGGCGGCGCGACCGCGCGCCTGCTGCATATCCGCGCCGGGGCCGCCGTGCCCGATCACGGACATAATGGATTGGAGCTGACGCTGGTGCTTCAAGGTGCCTTTGTGGACGACGAGGCGCGATTTGCGCGCGGCGATATCGAAATCGCCAGCGAAGACCTTCAACATACGCCCATCGCGGATATCGGCGAGGATTGCATCTGCCTTGCGGCCACCGATGCCCCGCTGCGATTTCAAAGCTGGGTTGCGCGTGCAGCCCAGCCTTTCCTGCGCATCTAAGGGCATCCGGCGCGCTGTGCGCCCCTAGGGTATCGCCTGCTAGACGCCAACGTCAGGGCCCGGACAGACCAGCGGCTCATCGCTTTGGCCGACCTCATAGAGTTCTACTGACGTCGGATCATTCTCGAATTTCGCAATCAGACCATTCGGACCCTCGCGAAAGCTCCAGCATTGGGGGTCCGGCTCGGTATCGTAGACAAAGCAGATCAGCCCGTCCTCCTCATACCATTCGCCCTCTTGGCACGTGCCCTCGACAAAGGACCACCGCACGCGGCGGTCATCCAGATATTGCTCGATTCCATAGGGCATGCCGTCCGCGCCATAGCTGAATGTGCGGCCCTTGGTATAGGCATCGAACTCATCGGCCGTCATGTACTCTTGTGCAAGTGAAGGGGCGGCGATGAGCGACAGGATGAGGGCAAGAAAACGCATGCCGCATTTATGCCACGACGCGGCCCGGACCGCTACAGCTTTCATGGCGCTGCCCCTTGGGTGGCAGAGGCTCTATCACGCCGCGCCTCCCACCGGTCAAGACGGCGGTCCATGACACGCCGCCAGACCGTCGGGGCCAGCGACAGGGCCGCCATCAGCGGTAGGGGATAGGGCAGCGATGGCATATCCTCGGGCGTCAGGCGCAGCGCCGGAAATTCGGTGCCCGGCGAGACATGATGATGCGAATGGCGCGGCGCATTGAGTGTCATCGCGGATGAAAACCGGTGCGGCGCATTCCACGAATGGCCCGGCCCCACAGGCTCCAGCGCGCCGGTGTCCAGCCTGCGCCGCCGCAGCCCGTAGTGCTGCACGTAATCCGACATCATGATCTGCATCTGCGCGTGAAGGCACATTGCGACATAGGCGGCGATCCCGGCCAGCCCACCCAATGCGGCCGCGAGCATGAGACAAATGATGCCGGCACCGACATAAAGACCGTAAGGATGCCGCCACAGTGGCCGGCCCGCCCGCGCCAGCATGGCCTTTTCAGCCTGCCAACCCGCCTTGAACCCGCCACGCCCCGCGCGCCACGCAAAGCGATAAAACCCCTCGCCGCGCCGCGCGCTGCTGGGATCGCCGTCACTGGCCACATTGACGTGATGGACCAGAAGATGCGCGCTCGCGTGGTGCCCGATCAGCAAGCTGCTATACACCAGCCTGCCCAGAAGGCGCAGCAGACGGGGGCGCTTGTGGATCAGCTCATGCGCGGCGGGATGTCCGATCTGGCCAAAGACCAGCCCCGCCGCCACCCCAAGGCTGATCCGCGCGGGCCAATCCAGCCCCGCCTGCCCGGCAACCGCCCAGACCGCAGCGCCCAGCACGACGAAATGCAACACGCCCAGCACGGCCAGAAGCCGCGGCGCACCCGGAAATTCCGCGCCGTCCTCCGGCACGCCGGGTGCCGCGGCGATCATCCGGTCCAGCGCGAACGACAGAACGGTCATGTAAATCAGCGCCGCGTAGGGCCAGACCCCGCCAAACGGAGCCCCGGCGAGGATCATCGCCATCGGCGCAAGGGTTGCGCAAGAAAACAGGATCATTCGTGTCGCCTCCTCGCCCGGACAGCCTTGGGCCTCATACCTTAACATTGCATTTCCCCATAAGGAAAAACTGGATGGCATAGCGCCGCAGGGGGCAATCCCTTCCATATCCGTCCCAAGCCCATTAGATGAAGGGAACTGAGGCGCAGACGGGGGCATCATGGCTTTTTTCAAGAAGCTGAAGGACAAGCTGTTCAACTCGTCGTCCAAACTGGACGAGGGGCTGGATGCAATCGTCGAGGATGGCGGCGAGGTGGACCCACCGCCCTCGCCCCAGCCGGGCGAGCCACAGCAGGACGCACCCGCCCAGCCGGCGCCGCGCCCCGAAGAGATCCCGCCCCCCATAGACGAGATCCCCGCGCCAGCGCCGGAGGAGCTTCCCAAGGCGCCGCCGCAAGGCATCGTGCCGCCGACCCCGATCGAAATACCAGTCGAAGACACGCCGCCCAGCGCGGAGGCAGGTCCGTCCGGCGGGCTGCTTGGCCGCATCTTTGGGCGCGACACCGCACGCGCGCCGCGCCGCGTGCTGGACGACGACATGCTCGAGCGGCTCGAAGAGCTGCTGATCACCGCCGACATGGGCGTTGATACCGCCCTGCGCGTCACCGCCAACATGGCCGAGGGCCGCATGGGCAAGCGCCTCTCGGCGGTCGAGATCAAGCAGCTTCTGGCGCAGGAAATTGCCCGGATCATGGAGCCCGTGGCGCGCCCCATGCCGCTCTACCCGAAAAAGCCGCAGGTCGTGCTGGTTGTAGGTGTCAACGGCTCGGGCAAGACGACGACCATCGGCAAGTTGGCGAGCCAGTTCAAGGCGGCGGGCAAAACGGTTGTGATTGCCGCCGGTGACACCTTCCGCGCGGCCGCGGTCGAACAATTGCAGATCTGGGGCGACCGCGCGGGCGTGCCCGTGATGACCGCCCCCGAGGGCAGCGATCCGGCCAGCCTTGCCTGGGATGCGATGGCACAGGCCGAACGCGATGGGGCCGATCTTTTGATGATCGACACCGCCGGGCGGCTGCAAAATCGCGCCGACCTGATGGAGGAACTGGCCAAGATCGTCCGCGTCATCCGCAAGAAGGACGAAACCGCGCCGCACAACACTCTTCTGGTGCTCGATGCCACCACCGGGCAGAACGCGCTCAGCCAGGTCGAGACATTCCAGAAGCTGGCCGATGTCTCGGGCCTCGTGATGACCAAGCTTGACGGCACGGCGCGGGGCGGCGTCCTGGTGGCGCTGGCCGACAAGTTCGGCCTGCCGATCCATGCCATCGGCGTGGGCGAGCAGATCGACGACCTTTCGCCCTTCGACCCCGAGGAATTCGCCGCCGCCCTCACCGGACTGGATACCGAATGACCCCGGCGCCCAAGGCGCGTCGCCTGAAGCGCGCGCACCCTTGACGGCCCGCGCCGTGACACCGCGCGGCCCAGCGGCGCGGCAACGCACCCAGACGTGAGCGATTGGCTCATCTCCATCGAGGGGACGGCATCGGGCCAGCAACTGGCCCTTGCCCTCGCGCTCATGGCGGCCCTTCTGCACGCCGTTTTCGGCGCGATCCAAAAGGGCCGTCACGATCCATGGCTGACACGCGGCGCGGTCGATTTCAGCTATGCGGCCCTGGCCGCGCCGATCGCGCTCTTCCTTGTGCCGTGGCCCGAGCCGCATATGTGGATCATCTTTGCAGCGGTCTGGGCGATCCATACCGTCTACAAGATCCTGCAAGCGATGGCCTATTCGCGCGGCGCCTTCACCGTGGTCTATCCGGTCGTACGCGGCACGGGGCCGCTCTTTGCGGTGATCGGTGCTTATCTGCTCTTTGGCGAGACCTTCAATCTGGTTCAATGGATGGGTGTCGCGGTGCTTCTATCGGGCATATTCGGCCTTGCGATCTACAACCTGATATTTCTCGACGTCGCGCGCGACACGCTCCCGGCCGCATTGACGCTGGCGGTGATGACGGGTCTTCTGGTCGCCGCCTACACCACATTCGACGCCTACGGCATCCGCGAGACCGCCGATCCCTTTACCTTTCTCGCGTGGTTCTTTCTGATCGACGGGCTGAGCATGCCGGTGATCGCCGCGATCCGCTGGCGCCGGATGGAGGCGCGGCCCGACCTCGGCCCTCTCATGCTGCGCGGTGCCATCGGCGGGATCATCGCACCGCTGTCCTTCGGCGCGATCATGTTGGCCACCCGCCTCGACAGCGTGGGCGAGGCGGCGGTCTTGCGCGAAACATCGGCGGTTTTCGCCGCCCTCATCGGCTGGCTTTTTCTGGGCGAGACGGTCGGACCAAGGCGCACGGCACTGATGGCATTGATTGCGGCGGGCGCCGTGATAGTAGAGGTGGGCGGATGACGCCCTTGGAGGATACATGAACGAACGCAAGATCAACGGCGGGCTCAAGACCGGCCTCGAACTGGGGCCGATCCTCGCCTTTTTCATCGCCTATATCCTGCTCAAGGACCGGATATTCACCATTGGCGGCACCGAGTATGATGGCTTCATCGTCGTCACGGCGGGCTTCATACCGGTTTTTCTGGTCTCCATCGGCGTTCTGTGGGCGCTTACCGGGCACCTGTCGAAAATGCAGGCGATGACGGCAATCCTCATCACCGTCTTTGGTGGCCTCAGCATCTGGTTCAACGACCCCAAGTTTTTCAAGATGAAACCGACGATCATCTATCTGCTGTTCGGCGGCATCCTTGGCATCGGGCTCTTGCAGGGCAAATCCTACCTTCAGACCGTCATGGACACCGTGATGCCCCTGACGCGCGAGGGGTGGATGATCCTCACGCGCCGGCTCACATTCTTCTTCCTCGGCCTTGCCCTGCTCAACGAGATCATATGGCGCACCCAAAGCGAAGAGATCTGGGTTTATTTCAAGACCTTCGGGCTGACGGCCGCCATTTTCATCTTCTTCATAACCCAGTCCAAGATCTTCAACGAATACGGCTCCGATCCCAAGGAATGATCCCTGCTTTCATTGTTCTTGCAAATACTCCCGCCGGAGGCTCCGCCAGTTGACGCACGCGCGGCGCCGGAGTATCTGCCCTCGGGTGGCGATTTGTTACCGGATTGCGGGCCACGTTAAACAATTCGCTAAAAGGTCACGGGAAAGGCTCCCCTTTTCGCATGACCGGCTCGGGAGTTCAGGGGCATTGGCCCGGAGGTCGAAACGATGACAGATAATTGGAAAACACGCACCGCATTGGTGCATGGCGGCACGGCGCGCAGCCAATGGGGCGAGGTCAGCGAGGCGATCTTCCTCACGCAAGGCTTTGTCTATGACAGCGCCGAGGCCGCCGAGGCGCGCTTTATCCAGACGGGGCCGGATGAGTACATCTATGCCCGGTACGGCAACCCGACGGTGGCGATGTTCGAAAAACGCATCGCGATGATCGAAGGGGCCGAGGATGCCTTTGCCACGGCCAGCGGCATGGCCGCTGTCTCGGGCGCGCTGACCTCGATGCTGAAGGCGGGCGATCATGTCGTCTCGGCGCGGGCGCTTTTCGGATCGTGTCTTTATGTGTTGAACGATGTCCTGACGCGCTACGGCGTCGAGGTGACATTCGTCGACGGCACTGACCTCGGCCAATGGGAAGAGGCGATTCGCCCCGATACCACGGCCGTCTTTTTCGAGACGATCGCCAATCCAACGCTCGATGTGGTCGATCTTGAGGCGGTGGCCAAACTGGCGCATGCACATGGCGCCAAGGTCATCGTCGACAACGTGTTTGCCACGCCCGTCTTTTCCCGCGCGATCGAGCAGGGCGCCGATGTCGTCGTCTATTCCGCGACCAAGCATATCGACGGGCAGGGCCGCGCCTTGGGCGGCGTCATCATGGGCACACGCGACTTCATTCGCGGCACGGTCGAGCCCTACATGAAGCATACAGGCGGCTCCATGTCGCCCTTCAACGCGTGGATCATGCTCAAGGGGCTCGAGACGATCGACCTGCGCGTGCGCGCGCAAGCGGCATCGGCCCTTGCGCTGACCGAGGCGCTGCAAGGCCACCCCAAGGTCAAACGAGCGATCTATCCCGGCCATGCCAGCCATCCCCAGCATGACCTGACGATGCACCTCATGGGCAAGGGCGGCACCGTCGTCGCGCTTGACCTGCAGGGTCAGGCCGAGGCTTTCCGCTTTATCAATGCGCTGAAGATCGTGCTGATCTCGAACAATCTGGGCGACACGAAATCCATCATCACCCACCCTGCGACGACCACGCATCAGCGCCTGCCCGAAGACCAGCGCATGAGCCTTGGCATCACGCCGGGCCTTGTGCGTCTGTCGCTCGGGATAGAAGATCCCGATGATCTGATCGCCGACATCCGGCAGGCGCTGGACGCGATCTAAACCCCTATCGGAGAGCCTTTGACCATGACCGACCGTCTATCCGGCATCGTGACGCCCTTGCTGACCCCCTTCAACGACGATTTGACGGTCGCGGATGATCTCTATGTCGATCACGCCCGGCACTGCCTGGCCCAGGGCTCGCATTATCTGTCGCCCTTCGGCACGACCAGCGAGGCGCTCAGCCATTCGGTGGCCGAGAGGATGCGTCTGGTCGAACTTCTGATCGATAGCGGCGCCGCCCGCGCCGATCAGTTGATGCCGGGCACCGGCCTTTGCAACCTCGAAGAGACGGCGGCGCTCTGCCGCCATGCCGTCGATCTGGGCTGCCGGGCCGTCATGACACTGCCGCCCTTCTTCTTCGTCACCGCCAGCGACGAGGGGCTTTACCGCTATTTCAGCGCGCTGATCGAAAAGGTCGGCAGCGACGCGTTGACCATCTGCCTTTATCACATACCCCAATATGCGGGTATCGGATTTACCCCCGCACTCGCCGCACGCCTGAGCGAGGCGTTCCCAGAGGTGGTGACCGCGCTCAAGGACAGCTCGGGCGATTGGGACAATACCCGCGCGGTGATCGAGGCCGCGCCGAGCATTTCCGTCTTTCCCGGCAGCGAGGGCGCGATGCTGGAGGCGATGGCGCTTGGCGGGGGCGGCTGCATTTCGGCCAGTTGCAATTCCAACGCGGCGGGTATCCGGCGGCTCTATGATCTTGCGCGGGCAAACGACACCGCCGGAATGGACGCGCTGAAGCCTCAGATCGACGCCCACCGCGCCGCCGTCTTTTCGGGCGGTCTGATTCCCGGCCTCAAGGCACTGAAAGCCGAAGAGACCGGCGACGCGCGCTGGCTTAATTTGCGTCCACCGTTGTTGAACGCAGCGCCCGAACTGGCCGCGCCGCTGGCCGAAACCGTCTGGCGCGGTTGACAGCGGGCTTAAACCGGAATCGAAACCGTATGCTTGGTCAGCTCGGGCATCGGCCGCGGCGCTGAGGGCGCGCGCGTCTGACGCGCTGGTGCAGAGACCCTGGTCTGGGTCTTTGGGCTGCTTGGCGCCGCGCCCGCCGTCCGTTCGGGCGGCCATGCGATCATTGGGTGGGAGGCAAGCGCGGCCTCGCCAACAATCTGCGCAAAGCGGAACTGCTGTTTGAACATGTAGCTCATGAGGCCGATGTAGGCCGTAACATGAGGGGGCATTGTATGCTTGGAAGTCATTGTCGTCTCCCTTAGGTCAGGGGGTGAACGAGGGGTAGTGTTGCATGCCCTTTGGCGAGTCGCCAAGTGCCATCCCGCCGCTGCCGGGATTCAGACGGAAATCCGCCTGCCACGCAAAATACCCCGCATCCGCCCTATGCGGCGTCCCGCTCAGCCGACGTGAAATAGCGTAGAAAACAGCTTGGGATCAAGGCTTTGCGCGGTAAACGTCTCACCCTCGGTCAGGACGCTGACGGCATCGTGGCTATGCAGGCTCTCCTGATGGCTGGCAACGACCCGAAAATCGCCAATGCGCCCATCCGCGAGCAATCGCTCGCAAAAAAGGCGCGCGGCATCTTCGACAAAGATCGGATTGGCTGCATTTAGCTCGGCAAAGGCCTGCTCGTCCTCGCGCTTGACCATCACTTGCGTCTCGGTCGGCACGGCGGCGCGCGCCAGATCGATCAGATCCTCGAACCACAGGCAGTCATTGCAGCACACCTCGACCGAGATCCGCGCGACCGAGCGCTGAGAATGGGGCGTGGCCAGCTGCCCGCGGGCCTGGCGCGCATGCTCGCTCAACTCCAGTGAGCAGGGGCAGGTGCTGGAGTAAACGTAATCGAGATGCATGAACTTGCGGCGCACGCCCTCAACCTCGACCAGCTCGAGCGCGATGTCGTAATATTGATACCCCTCCAGCCCCGAGCGGAGCGAACGGACCTTGGCAGGGTAGGAAAAACGCATCTGGATCCGCGCATCGATCGAGCCGAGGTCCGCGATATAGTCATCCAGCGCCGCCTCAATTACTTCGAAGCTGAAGGTCTTTTCCGCATGCTTGTAAAAGCTGCGCATGATGCGGGACATGTTGATGCCCTTCTTGTCGGCATCAAGACTGACAGTGCCGGTAACCGAAGTCTCAAGCGTCAGATCGCCGTTGTCGCGCGCATGAAAACGGATCGGCAGACGGAAATTCGAAATGCCGACATGCTGCAACTGCTGGCGCGAGCCTCGGATCAGCGACGCGGGACCGTTCTGAAGATCAGGCATCGTTGCGCGATAGGCGTCATCCGGCTCGAAGTCATCCGGATAGTTGCGCGACAGAGCCGGATAGTTGGCCACCTCGCCGCGCGGCAACAGACGCGCGATGGACGGATCGAGGTCAGCGACCTCCTCGGGTGTGGCCGCCGCGGCCCAGCGACGCAGGAGGGCCAGCGCATCCATCGCGTCATCGCGGTCTGGTGCGGCCTCCATGCCGGGTGTGTGATGTGTCATTCTGCGGCTCCTTGCCTAAAAGACCAGACCGTTGATTTAGAACTGCCGATAGCGATTGCCACGGAAAAGCAAAAGCGCCCGCCATGGCTGCATGACGGGCGCATCACGGTGCTGCAAGCCAGTTTAGCCGTAAACAGCCTCTTTGCCAAAATGCTTGGTCAGCATGTAATAAACCACGGCGCGGTATTTGTTGCGCTCGGACCGCCCGTAAGTGTCGATCACAGAGTTGATGGCTTCCATCAGGTGCGGACCATCCGCAAGGCCCAGCTTCTTGACGAGGAAATTGTCTTTCACCGTCTCAAGCTCGCCCTCCTGGGTCGCGGCGACGGTCGAGGCATCGGCATCATAGATCGACGGGCCGCAGCCGATCGTGACCTTGGTCAAAAGGTCCATATCAGGCGTCATGCCACATTTCGTCTTCAAATCTTCTGCGTAGCGCGCGATCAAATCGTCACGTTTGCCCATCTCAAATCTCCTTTTGTCGCGGTAACTCCGCTAATCAATGACCCTCACCGCCAAGCGGCTGAGCAAAGGTTATCGGCTGCGGTCCATTTCACAAAGAAAAAATCAAATCTGCGCCCTGCGCACAAAGAAACGCAAAAGACCCCCGGCCAGCGTGGCCGGGGGTCCAAGCGCCAAAGATGACTTTGGCATGGTCAAGCAAGGTAGACTTAGTCGGTTGTCGACTCTTCGGTCTCTTCGTCGTCTTCGCTGGACGAGTCACCCTCGGAACCTTCTGTGTCCGTGTCATCGGACTCGGAGTCATCACTCTCTGCGTCATCTGACCCACTTTCATCAGACCCACTTTAATCCGAGCCGCTGTCATCCGAGCCACTGTCATCCGAAGTGGATTCATCACCCTCTTCCGTGGACTCATCACTGTCGTCGGTGGATGTGCCTTCGGTGTCCATGCCTTCGCTCGATGTGTCATCGGTGGTTGCGGGCTCGGCCGCGTCATCCGTCGTTGCATCATCAGACATGCTGTCCGATGTGGTCGCGGAATCGTCCGACATGTCGTCGCTCGCCATCATATCGGCAAGCGGCGTCTCGTCCGGCAAGCCTTCAAGGCCCGACTCGTCGATCTCGGGACGTTCTTCCAGCGCCTCGCGCGTGGTTTCCATCGTGACCATCTGCTGATCCGCGTCATAGCCGAGTTCGTCCAGCGGAACGGCGACAGTATGCTCGCCAAGACCCAGGAAGCCACCGATACCGATGACCGCCTCGGCAGTGCCACCTGCGCCGACAACATAATCGATGTCGCCGATGGATTCGCCATTGGGCTCATAGACGCTCATACCCACCAGATCACCCACGGTCATCTCGTCAATCGAGGTGAAGGCCGGGGTCATTGCCGGCGCATCGGCCGCCATTCCAGTATCCGTGCCGGTGCCCGTCGTGGTATCTTGGGCGATTGCGCCGCCTGCGATCAATGCGGATGCGGCTGCGGTCATCATGAGTTTCTTAAGTGCCATTGTGTATTCCTCCTTGGCTACACGTTACGCCAAGGTAAGGAATGATGGCCCCCGCCGGTTCCGGCCCAGATCAACTATTTGAAAGCCCCGAAACCAAAACAGGCAGAAACCCGCCAAGGGCCCTGCCTGAATCGGCGGAAACACGTCAGTTCCCGACAAAATTGAGCAAAATCAGTAGCGATAATGCTCGGGCTTGAACGGACCTTCGGGCGTCACGCCAATATAGTCAGCCTGCTCCTTGCTGAGCGGCGTCAGCTTGACCCCAATCCGATCGAGGTGCAGACGCGCGACCTTTTCATCCAGATGCTTGGGCAGGATGTAGACCTCGTTCTTGTATTGCTCGCCGTTCTTCCACAGCTCGATCTGCGCCAGCACCTGATTGGTAAAGCTGGCCGACATGACAAAGCTGGGATGTCCGGTGGCATTGCCAAGGTTCAACAGACGGCCCTCGGACAGAAGGATCAGACGGTTGCCCGAGGGCATCTCGACCATGTCCACCTGTTCCTTGATGTTGGTCCATTTGTGGTTCTTGAGGCTGGCCACCTGAATTTCATTGTCGAAGTGGCCGATGTTGCCGACGATCGCCATGTCCTTCATCTCGCGCATATGCTCGATGCGGATCACATCCTTGTTGCCGGTCGTGGTGATGAAGATATCCGCCGTCGCCAGCGTATCCTCCAGCAGAACCACCTCGAAGCCATCCATTGCGGCTTGCAGCGCGCAGATAGGATCGACCTCAGTCACCTTGACGCGTGCACCCGCACCGGCCAGCGACGCCGCCGACCCCTTGCCGACATCGCCGTAGCCCATGACGACGGCGACCTTGCCGGCCATCATGGTATCGGTCGCGCGGCGGATGCCATCGACAAGGCTTTCCTTGCACCCATACTTGTTGTCGAACTTCGACTTGGTCACGCTGTCGTTCACGTTGATCGCCGGGAAGGGCAGCTGGCCCTTTCTGTGCAGATCATAGAGGCGGTGAACGCCCGTGGTCGTCTCTTCGCTGACACCCTTGATCGCATCGCGCGTCTTGGTGAACCAGCCGGGGCTTTCCTTCATCCGCTTCTTGATCTGGGCAAAGACGGCCTCTTCCTCTTCCGAGGTGGGCACTTCGATCAGATCGGTCTCGCCCGCTTCGACACGCGCGCCCAAAAGCACGTAGAGCGTCGCATCGCCGCCGTCGTCGAGGATCATGTTGGCGCCTTCGGCAAACTGGAATGACCGGTCGAGGTAATCCCAATGCTCGGTCAGGGTCTGGCCCTTGATGGCAAAGACGGGCGTGCCGCCCTCGGCGATGGCCGCCGCCGCGTGGTCTTGCGTGGAAAAGATGTTGCACGATGCCCAGCGCACTTCGGCGCCAAGCGCATTCAGCGTCTCGATCAGAACGGCAGTCTGAATCGTCATATGGAGCGAGCCGACGATGCGCGCACCCTTCAGCGGTTGCGCCTCGCCGAACTCCTCGCGCAGGGCCATCAGGCCCGGCATTTCGGTCTCGGCGATGTCGAGTTCCTTGCGGCCGTAGGCGGCCAGATTTATGTCCTTGACGATATAGTCTTTTGCCATTGGAGTTGGCTCCTTGGGAAATGAGGGTTGAGGGGCAGATAGCACCGGGTGGGCATTGCGGCAATGCTGGAAGACCCGCGCGCCGGGCGCTATGGAGTGGGGGCAACGATACCGAGGGGGCCCAAATGGCAAATCCGCGCGCATGGCAAAAGATGCTCTCGGGCCGCAGGCTCGATCTGCTGGACCCGACACCGATGGATATCGAGATCACCGATATCGCACACGGCCTCGCCTTTGTCGCCCGCTGGAACGGTCAGACGCTGGGCGATTACGCCTATTCGGTGGCCGAACATTCGCTGCTGGTCGAAGAGATATTCCGCCGCATCGCCCCCGGTGCGCCAGCCAAATGGCAGCTGGCCGCGCTTCTTCATGATGCGCCCGAATACGTGATCGGCGACATGATTTCGCCTGTGAAGAACGCGGTTGGCCCCGGCTATGACGAAATGGACCAGCGCCTGATGGCCGCGATCCACATCCGCTTTGGCCTGCCTGCCACGCTGCCCGTTGCGGTCAAGAAGCAGATCAAGAAGGCCGACAGGATCAGCGCCTGGATGGAGGCCACACAGATCGCGGGCTTTGACATGGCCGAGGCCGACCGTTTCTTTGGCCGGCCCGATGCTGCGCTGATGGGCGGGCTGACGATCCGCCTGCGTCCCCCGCTTGAGACGCGCAGCGATTTCACCGCCCGCACCGATGCGCTGTTGGGGTTGATGGCATGATCCATGTGCGCCGCGCCACGCCGCTGGATGCCCCGCCGATGGCAGAGCTGCTGAACGGGATCGTGTCGGCAGGCGGCACCACCGCCCGCACGGAGCCTGTCACCAGCCGCGATATGGGCCGCATGATGGCAACCGCGCCAGACCGTTCGGCCTGGCATGTGGCGTTGAATGCAGATGGCGCCCTGCGCGGCTTTCAATACATCGAGCCTGCGCCGCATCTGCCGCCCGAGGCCTGCGACATCGCCACCTTCGTTCAGATCGGACGCACCGGTCTGGGGATCGGATCGGCTCTTTTCAGTGCGACGGCCAAGGCGGCCAAGGCGCTGGGATATGTCTGGATCAACGCCAACATCCGCGCCGACAACGAGGGCGGCCTGATCTACTACCAAAGTCGCGGCTTTCGCGATTATGCCCGCCGCGAGGATGTCGCCCTTGCCTCGGGCGAGCGGGTCGACAAGATCCTCAAGCGATACGATATCTAAAGCGTTTCGGCTCACCACTTCTCACCCTTGCGTGAACCTGTGTTTCGGCGGGTTGGCGGGGGCGCACGCTTGGGCCATGGTATCCCCAGTTATCAGAAGGATGCACCCCCCGTGACCCAAGTCATGACCAATCTCAAGACCCTGCTGCTGGGCGGGCTTATCGCCATAGGCTTTGCGGCCGATGGAACAGAGGCCCATGCCGCCGAAACCCAGATTCTGACCGTCGCTGGCGGATGTTTCTGGTGCGTCGAGGCCGATTTTGAACAGGTCAAAGGCGTGAGCGAGGTTGTCTCCGGCTATACAGGCGGCACCACGACGAACCCGACCTACGGCGATGTGACCGGCGGCAATACCGGCCACTACGAGGCGGTTCAGATCATGTATGATCCCGATCAGGTGACCCGCCCCCAACTTCTGCACATGTTCCTGCGGTCGGTCGATCCGACCGACGCGGGCGGTCAGTTTTGTGATCGCGGCGACAGCTATCGCACGGCAATCTTCGCAGATGGCACAGCGGCGCAGGAAGCAACCCAAGCGATCGAACAGGCGCAAAGCGAGCTTGGCCAAGAGATCGTCACCCCGATCCTGCCCGAGCAGACATTCTACGAGGCCGAGGATTATCACCAGGATTACTACAAGAGCGATGAGACCAAGTTCACACGCTTTGGCATCAAGACCTACGCGGAATCCTACAAGCTCTACCGCGATGCGTGCAAACGCGACGCGCGCGTGCGCCAGCTATGGGGTGATGCCGCCCCCTTCGCTCAGAAATAAACCCGGCTGTCAGATGTGTGTGAGGCCGCCTAGCGCGGCCTCCTCCCTCGGATCGTCTGACTCACGGCCTTGGCTGTTTCTTGGGTCAAATACCCCAACGTCCACAGCCACACCGCGCGCAGTGATCAGCCGGTCAGACCCGCCGCCTCTGCGAGCGCATGTATGCCTGCCTCCCACGCCTTGGCCCGCGGCACCGCTTCGGCAATGACACCCTGCGCCTCCAGCGCCTCGGCGTAGGGCGCAGCGGGCCCGATGATACGCAGTTCCTGGCCCAGCCAATAGGCGCGCATCGCGGCCAGTTCGGCGCCCAGAAGATGGCCCAGCACGGCGGCGCTGGCCCCGGTCAGGGCTGCGGCGTTCAGATGCGCGGCAAGCCGCTCGGGGCGCGACATCGTATCGCTCAGCGCACTCGCGTCGAGCGCATCGCCAGACGCGCCCAGCGCAGCAGCCAGTCGCCCCGTTGCCGCCCCTTGAAAGCTGACGATCTCGCGCGCGCTTACATGCACCCAATGGGTGACGTCTGCCTCGGGGATCAGCATGATGCCGTCCCAATCCGGCTGCGCCGCCAGCGCCCCCGCGATCAGAACGCGCGCTTCGGGCGGCAAAAGGGCGGCAGGCCCCGCCTGCTGAAGCGCGCCAAGCGTGCCCGACGCCACATCGAGCGTCTTGGCCGGGGGCGATCCGCGCACGGCGGCATTGAGCGTCACCAGACGCTCCGGCGCGATCCCAGATGCCTTCGCCACCTCTTCCAACGAGGCGAAATCATGCGCGGCGATACGGCCGCCCTCAACCGCGTAGAGCGTCACCCGCCCCCCATCGAGGAGGGCCGCGCCCCACGCACCCGGCATCAGGCCCGGCCCGACATCTGCGCCACGATCCCGCGCACATCATAGCCCGCATTCGCCGCCGCCGAGACGATCTCGGCGTCAGGCATCTGGCCGACCTGCACGATGCTCCACACAGTCGTGCAGCGCGTGCCGCTGCGACAATAGGCCAGGATCGGCTGCGGCAGATCCGCCAGTGCGGCCTTGAAATCTTCCACGTCGCGCTCGCTCAGGCTACCCGAGACGATCGGCACAGTGCGGAATTCCAGACCTTCGGCCCGCGCCGCCGCCTCGATGGCAGCAACATCGGGCTGGCCTGGATCCTCCCCATCGGGGCGGTTGCACATGATCGCGCGAAATCCCGCCTCCTTGATGGCAGGCACATCGCCCGGTGCGATCTGGGGTGAGACGCTGAAATCGTCGGAAATCCTGCGCAGGTCCATGGGGCCGCTCCTTGACTTTGGTTCGCGGGCAATATGGGCGCAAAGCCGCCCCGGTTTCAATGCCCCACGCCCGTTGACATTCCCCGCGCCGCCCCCAAACCTGAGGGCCGCATCATAGGGGGCGTCATGGACAAGCGTTGGGAATTCTGGATCGACCGCGGCGGCACCTTTACCGATATCGTGGCGCTGGACCCATCGGGCACGCTCCACACGCACAAGCTGCTGTCCGACAATCCCGAGCGCTACGAGGATGCCGCCGTCGAGGGGATCCGCCAGCTGATCGGACAGGACGAGTTGGCCCCACAAAGCATCGCTGCGGTCAAGATGGGCACGACCGTGGC
This sequence comes from Roseovarius sp. D0-M9, assembly GCF_037083805.1. NCBI lineage: Bacteria > Pseudomonadati > Pseudomonadota > Alphaproteobacteria > Rhodobacterales > Roseobacteraceae > Roseovarius > Roseovarius sp. D0-M9. The sequence continues at coordinate 117,396 of NZ_JBAPKZ010000009.1, forward strand.
CACCAATGCCCTTCTGGAGCGCAAGGGTGCGCCTGTGCTGCTGATGATAACCGGCGGCTTTCGCGACCTTCTGCTGATTGGCCACCAGACCCGGCCCCGCCTGTTCGATCTGAATATCAAGCGGCCCGACCTGCTCTATGACGAGGTGGCCGAACTTGATGAGCGTCTGGATGCCAGCGGCGAGGTCATTCGCCCCCTGGACGAGGATGCGGCACGCACCGCGCTACAAACCAGCTATGACAAGGGCATCCGCGCCGTCGCCATCGCCGGGTTGCATGCCTATCTGAACCCGCAGCATGAGACCCGCGTGGCCGAGATCGCCCGCGACATCGGCTATACCCAAGTCAGCACTAGCCATGAGGTCAGCCGCCTCGCCAAGCTGGTCGGCCGCGGCGACACCACGGTCGTCGATGCCTATCTGTCGCCCATCCTGCGCCGCTACGTCGACCGCGTGGCGGATGCGCTCGACCTCGGCACGGCCTGCGAGCGGCTGCTCTTCATGCAGTCGAATGGCGGCCTGACCGAGGCGCGGCGCTTTCAGGGCAAGGATGCCATCCTCTCTGGCCCCGCAGGCGGTATCGTCGGCATGGTGCATACGGGCCGCGCGGCGGGGCACGAGCGTCTGATCGGCTTCGACATGGGCGGAACTTCGACCGATGTCAGCCACTTTGCAGGCGATTACGAGCGCAGCTTCGAGACCGAGGTCGCAGGCGTGCGCATGCGCGCCCCTATGATGGATATTCATACGGTCGCGGCGGGCGGCGGCAGCATCTGCAAGTTCGAGGATGGCCGCTTTCAGGTCGGCCCCGAAAGCGCGGGCGCCGACCCCGGCCCCGCCTGCTATCGCCGGGGTGGCCCGCTGACCGTGACCGACTGCAACGTCATGCTGGGCAAGTTGAACCCCGATCACTTTCCGCAGGTCTTTGGCGAGGGCGGCGATGAGCCGCTGGATGCGGATGTCGTGCGCGCCAAATTCGCAGAGCTGGCCGATCATGTCGCCGAGGCCACGGGCGAGCCGGCGCGCAGCCCCGAGGACATGGCCCATGGCTTCCTGCGCATCGCGATCGACAACATGGCCAACGCGATCAAGAAGATCAGCGTGCAGCGCGGCCATGACGTGACGCGCTACACGCTTCAATGCTTTGGCGGCGCGGGCGGGCAACATGCCTGCGGCGTGGCCGATGCGCTGGGAATGACGCGGGTGCAGATCCATCCCTATGCCGGGGTTCTGTCCGCCTATGGAATGGGCCTTGCGCCGATAACAGCGATGAAGGAGGCGCAGATGGATGTGCCCCTCCCCGAATATCCGCGCGCGATGGAGACGGTGGGCAAGCTCGGGGACGAAACGCAGGCCGAGGTTGCGGCCCAAGGGGGCGAAGGCAGCACCGTCACGCACCGCCTGCACCTGCGCTACGACGGCTCGCACCAGACGATCCCGGTCGAAGGCAGCACCGAGGCCACTGCGCGCGAGATGTTCGAGGCCGCGCACAAGCAGCGCTATGGCTTCATCTCGCCGGGGCGGGACATCATCATCGACATGGTCAGCGTCGAGACCAACGGCACCAGCCGCGAGGATATCGCCCTGACGCCGCCCGAAGGCGATGGTGCGCCCGCCGCGCTGATCCCGATGTATGAAGGGGGCGCCGAGAGCGGGGCCTGGGCCGATGTGCCCATCCACAGCCGCGACACCCTGAACTCCGCCAGCCGCATCAAGGGCCCCGCCATCATCACGGAGCCAACAGGAACCAACGTGATCGAGCCGGGCTGGACCGCGCGGCTCGATACCCGCGCGAACCTCGTGATCGAGAGGCACGCGGCCCAGCGCGGTGAGGCGGCAGGCACCAAGGCCGATCCGATCCTGCTGGAGGTCTTCAACAACCTCTTCATGTCCGTCGCCGACCAGATGGGCGCGACGCTGGCAAACACCTCGTGGTCGGTCAACATCAAGGAACGGCTGGATTTCTCGTGTGCGATTTTCGATGCCAAGGGCGATCTGGTGGCCAATGCACCGCACGTCCCGGTGCATCTGGGTTCCATGTCGGACAGCGTCAAGACGATCATGCGCCTCAATCCCGATGCGCGACCCGGCGATGCCTTCATGCTGAATTCGCCCTATAATGGCGGCACGCATCTGCCCGATGTGACGGTCATCACGCCCATCTTCGACGGGGAGACGCCCGTCATGTGGCTGGGGAGCCGCGGGCACCACGCCGATATCGGCGGGCGCACCCCCGGCAGCTCGCCCCCCGACAGCACGCATATCGACGAAGAAGGCGTGTTGATCGACAACGTCCAGCTCGTCAAGGCTGGCGATTTTCTGGAGGCAGAGGCCGAAGCCGTCCTGCGCGGGGGCCGCTATCCTTGCCGAAACGTGCAGCAGAACATGGCGGACCTCAAGGCGCAGGTGGCCGCGAACGAGACCGGCAAGCAGGCCATGGCAGGCGTGGTCGAGACCTATGGCCTCGACGTGGTGCAGGCCTACATGGGCCACGTGCAGGACAATGCCGAGGCGGCCGTGCGCCGCGTGATCGACAAGCTCGCCGATGGCACCTTTCGCTATCCGATGGACCATGGCGCCGAAATTTGCGTCTCGATCAAGGTGGACAGGGACGCGCGCGAGGCCGTCATCGACTTTGCCGGAACCTCGCCGCAGCATGGCGGCAATTACAACGCCCCCCGCGCGATCTGTGACGCGGTCGTGCTTTACGTGTTCCGCACGCTGGTGGGGACAGATATTCCGCTGAACCAAGGGTGTCTCAAGCCACTGCGCGTGATCGTGCCCGAGGGCTCGATGCTGAACCCCGTCTATCCCGCCGCCGTGATTGCAGGAAACACCGAGGTCAGCCAGGCGACCTGCAATGCGCTCTATGGTGCGCTGGGGGTGATCGCGGGCAGTCAGGGCACGATGAACAATTTTGTCTGGGGCAATGACGTGTTCCAGAATTACGAAACCATCGCCGGTGGCACCGGTGCAGGGCCGGGTTTCAGAGGCTGCGATGCGGTTCAAAGCCACATGACCAACACCCGGATGACCGACCCCGAGATCCTTGAAAAACGCTTTCCCGTCCGGCTGGAAGAGTTCTGCATCCGTCCCGGCTCGGGCGGGGCGGGCGAATGGCAGGGCGGCAATGGCGTGATCCGGCGCATGCGGTTTCTGGAGCCGGTCACCGTCACGACGCTCTGCTCGCACCGCGACATTGCGCCCTTCGGCGCAGAGGGCGGCGCGCCCGGCGCGGTCGGGCGCAACTGGGCCGAGCTGCCCGATGGCACGCGGCGCGCGCTGAAGGGCTGCGATGAGATCGAGCTGGAGGCAGGCGCGGTGTTCGGAATGGAAACGCCTGGCGGCGGCGGATGGGGCAAAAGCTGACCGGTCTTAACCGGGCGTTAAGCATTCCGGCGCAATCTGCGACGCATGAGCGGATATTCACATTTCAGCGAGGCGGCCCTGCCCCTCTTCGGCGGTGACGAGGCGCCTCAAACTGAGGCCGCGCCGGGCGCTTCGCAGCCGTCCTATATCCGCGACCATCGCGCGCGGCTGCGCGCGCGATTCATGCAGGGCGGCGCCGATCCGATGCCCGATTACGAACTGCTGGAACTGGTGCTCTTTCGCGCCATCCCCCGCCGCGACGTCAAGCCGCTGGCGCGCAAACTTCTGGATCACTTCGGGGATTTCAACGGCGTGGTTTCGGCGCCAACCGCACGGCTCGAAAAGATCGGCGGTGTCGGCGAGGCCGTCATTGTCGAGCTCAAGATCATCGAGGCTGCCAGCCAGCGCCTGAGCCGCGCGCGCGTCATGCGGCGGCAGGTCATCTCGTCCTGGGATGCGCTCCTCGACTATTGCCACACGACGATGGCGCACCGCGATACCGAGCAATTCCGTCTTTTCTTTCTCGATACCAAGAACACGCTGATCGCTGATGAGGCGCAGGCAACCGGCACGGTCGATCATGTGCCCGTCTATCCCCGCGAGGTGGTCAACCGCGCGCTGGAACTGAATGCATCGGCGCTCATCCTTGTGCATAATCACCCCTCGGGTGATCCGACGCCCAGCGAGGCCGACATCGTCATGACCCAAAAGATCAAGAACGCCGCCGAGGTGATGGGCATTACCCTGCACGATCACCTGATCATCGGCAAATCCTGCGAGCTCAGCTTTCGCAGCGAGGGGTATCTGTAGATCAGGGCGGCTCAAATGGTGATGCCGGCAAGCCGTGGGCCAAGATCCGCTCGCAAAGCTAGGCCAGAAAGAACCTCACCATCTGAACCGAGGCGTCTGGTCCCTTGGTATCGGTGTATGATCCGGCGGCCCTTCCCCCAGACCACGTGTGGCCACCACCCTCCAGCACCCAAAGCTCCAACAGGATCTTGCCGTCAGCCCCGGCAAAATTACTGCGGGCGTAGGCGCGCCCGCGCACCGATCGGTTGCTTGTTTTTGCCGGAACCGCGTCCAAACCGAGGGCCGCAGTGACGAGGCCAGGCGCGTTGGACGGATGGATCGTCTTGTCCGAATCCCCTTGAAAGACAATGCGGCGCACCGGGCTGGCCGAGAGTGTGGCAGGGACCGCGCCTTCTGAATTGCCCCCGCTGCGCATCGCCGACATCGCAGAAAGCGTATTGTGAGCCGCCCCGCGCGGCAGGCCGGAATGGATACCTGCCGCGCTGAAGACATCAGGATAGACATCCACCAGGATTGCCGCCATGGCACCGCCCGCAGACAGGCCCGCCACAAAGACGCCGCTCCGATCAAGCCCGAATTCCCGTGTCAGCTTGCGTGCCAGGGCGGCCAGCATCGCAGGTTCGCCCGCCCCGCGAAACTGATCGCGTGGCCGGAACCAATTCCAGCACGACGCCCCGGTGCTGCGTCTTGTCTGCTCGGGGTAGGCGACGGCGAGCCCATGTTTTTCCGCGACTGCGTTCATGTGGGTGCCGACCGCGAAATCGTCGGCCGTCTGGTTGCACCCATGCAGCATGAGGATCAGGCCGTTCGGTGACTGGGGCGCGCTTGCCGGCAGGTAGAGCCTGTAGCTGCGCGATCCGGTGGCACTGCGATGTTTGCGCGTTATGAACTGCGCCCCATTGGGGATGCGCGGCACGAGGCTTGGCCGCGATGACTTGGCACGCGGAAGCAACGAGCGCTTGGTTTTCAGTTGCTTGCCCTTGCCGCTTGGTTTTTTGGCCGTGGTGCTGACCGCAGCCTTGCGCGCCCCTGCCTTGCGCCGCGCGGGTTTCGGCGGGGTCATGGCGGTAAGCGGTGCCATGGCGGTGTCGATCATCATTCCCGTTACTGCCCTTTGCATGGATTGCGATGCCTTTGACATCTTGGCAGGGCGCAGCATCCGGTTTACCCGGCGCATGCTGGCGAAAAGACTATGTTTCATGGGGATTTTCTCCGAATATTCGGGCGATTTCGGCCACGCGAAAAGGGATGTCAGGCGCCGGTGACGTCGAGTTGCCTGGCACTCCAGGATGCAGGGTTGACCTCGGCCTCTGCCGCCCCGTTACGGATCCGCCTGCATTGACCGACAGGCAGATCGCGGACGGTCAAATTAGCGCTTGATCCAGCCGAGGCAGGCTGAGGGGCGAGCGTTGCAAAAACGCCATCCAGCGAAATCGAGACATCGCAGGGCAAGAAGGCGGCCGCCCCTCCGACGCCGGTATCGGTCGCCGGATGTCCCATCGGAACGCCCACGGCCCCTACGACACAGACAGCCGTCTGCGCCTCGGTTGCCCGGGACCACGCGCAGCCGAACACGCGGTTGTAGCCCGTGATCATGTCAGCCTTGGCGGGGATCAGGATCAGGTCGAGGTCCAGTTGGCCCAGCCGCGCCCAAAGGGCCGTGTATTCGACATCGAGGCAGACGATCATCGCCACCCTCAGGCCGTGCCATGAAAACACGTTGATCCCCGTGCCGCGTGCCGTTGGCCCGTCGCCGCCACCCTCTTCCAAAGGTGTCAGGCTCAGCTTGTCTTGATGAAAGATCTGGCCATCTGCGGCAAGGAACCATGCGCGATTGGTCACGCTGGTTGACCCTTTTACGCGGTGGGGAATGGTTCCGGGCAGCAGGGCGACGCCATACTGCGCACTCAGCGCCTTCATCGAGGCCAAGGCGTCCTCACCCATCTCGGCCAGCCACGCCAGACGCTTGAGCGGCGGCAGGTCAGCCGGGGCAAATGCGAGCCACTGAGCGCAGGCGTATTCCGGCATGATCAAGGCAGCCACTTCGTGTTTTGCAGCATTGGACAGTCGCTGCTCCACACGGGCGAGCCACGATTCGAGGTTGAGAGTGACGGGTTCCAAATTCGCGGCCCAAAGGTCGAGAGAGATGTGTTCGACGGGGCCATCTGCCCGTGAGACCATCATGTCAAATGTCCCCGCGCCGTTGCGCCGGGTTCGATTTCACCGCTGTTCATGGAAAGAGATCTCCTGAGAGTTGCATAGCCCACGGCCTTCAGCACGTCCGGTCGAAGGCCATACACAAGGATACCGCGCAACGCGCGTTTCCGTTCCCGAATGCGGTCAAAGCAATTCATCCGCGCGGGCCACTCAACGCGCGAAACCGGCCATGACACGGCGGACAGACGGGAACGACAGGCACGCGGGAAGGTTACAACCCTAGGACAATGAGCGGATATGCCCCGCCGGAGGAAAATACGCATGCGGGAGGAGCGCGGGATCAGAACCAATACGATACTTCTGACGGCAGGGCTGCTTCTGATCGTCTATTTCCTCGGGGATGTCTTCCTTCTCGTCTTCGCGGGCGTGCTGCTCGCGGTGGGGCTCGACGGTATTGCGCGCGCAATCGGGGGCCGGCTTTCCATTATGCGCGGCAGGGCTCTTGTCGGGGTGATAATCGCGATCACGGTTTTCATCGTCGGTGCCTTGAGCCTTGCGGCGACGCGCCTCTTGCAACAGTTCTGGGAAGTCCGCGAGAGAGTGGTCAAATTCGCGGAGCGGGCGATCGAATGGCTTACCGAGCTTGGCGCGCTGCCCATGATGGAGGAGATGAATGGCGAGAACGGCGAGAGCTCTGGTGCCGTGAGCGATGTGGCGGGCCACGCCATGAGTCTTGGTGTGACGGCGGTCGGTGTCGCCTCCAGCCTCCTCATCCTCATCGTGCTTACACTGTTCCTGTCGGCCAATCCGGCGCTCTACCGCGACGGGCTGGTGCGCCTCGTGCCGCCTGATCGAAGGGACATAGTTCAGGAGACACTATCTGCCTTGGCCCACGCCCTGCGCTGGTGGTTCCTCGGGCAACTTGTCTCCATGACCCTTCTCGGGGTGACAGTCGGGCTTGGGCTCTTCTTGCTGGGCGTTGACCTGTGGCTGACGCTGGCAGTGCTGACGGCGTTGTTGACGGTGGTGCCGTTCATCGGCCCGCTCATCGCGACGGTGCCGATCGTGGCCGTGGGGTTTACCGAGGGCACCCAGACCGGGATCATCGTGCTGGCCGGTTATCTGGTCATTCAGAACATCGAGGGGAACATCGTCGGGCCGCTGATTCAGGAAAAGGCAGTAAACCTTGCGCCTGCGCTTTTGGTCGCCGTGCAGGTGCTTCTGAGCCTCATTTTCGGGTTCATGGGGCTGATCCTTGCCGCGCCACTTACAATCGTTGCCATGGTTTCTGTTCAGAAATTATGGGTCGAACATACATTGGGCGAGAAGGTCACATAGGCGCCCGTCAGGCAATCCGCCAGTTAGGCAATGCCTCGGATTTGGAGAATTGAATGGCTGCAACCAACGATCATATGCTCATCGTGGTAGGCGCTTCGGCAGGTGGCATGCAGGCGCTCAAGGAGTTGGTTGCGCAATTGCCGGGCGATTTTCCAGCGCCTCTCCTGATCGTCACCCACATGAGCCCCGAGACGACTGGCGAAGCGCTCGTGCGCGCGCTTGACGACGCCGGGCCCCTGCACTGCGAGCATGCAAAGGACGGGCAGCGATTTGAACCGGGCACGATATATTTGGCGCCCTCGGATCGCCACATGCTGGTCGAGGGGGATGAGATCCTTCTGACCAAAGGGGCGCGGGAAAATCGGTCGAGGCCCGCAATCGACCCCCTGTTCCGCTCGGCGGCGGTTGCCCATGGCAATCGCGTCATCGGGGTGATCCTCACCGGATATCTGGATGATGGCACCAGCGGCATGATGGCCATCAAGCGATGCGGCGGACTCTGCGTTGCTCAGGACCCCGCTGATGCCGCCCATGCGGACATGCCGCGGTCGGTGATCGCCAATGTGGGCGTGGATCACTGCGTGCCGATCATCAGAATGGGCGCGCTGCTGAGTGAGCTGGCGCGCGCAACACCGGCAGAACGGACACCTCCACCGGACGACGTCGTGATCGAGGCAAGGATCGCGCGCCGCGTCCTGAGCGATTTGCCATCGGTCGAAGCGCTGGGAGATCAGGTTCCCTTCAACTGCCCTGACTGCGGCGGCGTTCTGTGGAAGATAAAGGCCGAAGGCCCCTCACGTTTTCGCTGTCATACCGGCCATGCGTTTACCTCTGCGGCCCTCCTGACCGCGCAGTCCGCGCGGATTGAGGAAACGCTCTGGACGGCGCTGCGCATGTTCGAGGAACGTCAGAACCTGGTCGCCACGATGAAGAACCGCAGCACAGGCGCATCGTCGTCGGCCCTTTCGCAGCGCGCCGAGGAAGCGCAAGTGCATATCGACCGTATCCGCGCAATGCTGAAGGCGACGGATGTCCCGGTCGATGCAATGAATGTCGACGAGTCCGATCTGGGCTAGACGCCTTGGTCACGGGCGAAGTCGACAGCATTGGTCAGATTCACGTCATCGAAGAATCGGCACCGATTTAAACATACCCCAAAGATTTGCACACACCCCGTGCCGCGACGCCTGATCCCAAGGCCGTCGAAGTGATGAAGTATAACCTAGCCCCGATGTTCAAATAATCTGACGGACGATAGGGATGTTTGATATGTATAGGGAGTTAGGAAACCTAACGTCCGGTTGGTAATTATCAACTTACCAGCTACAGGGCCGAAATACCCACCAATCTGCATTGGAACAGACCATTTCAAAAGACGAAGCGCACAAACCTCTGCCCGTCATCGCCGTTGGTGCCTCTGCTGGCGGGCTGGAGGCGTGCCGCGCCCTGATGATAAAGATACCCGGTGATACGCCAGCGGCGTTCATCCTGATCCTGCACCTCGACCCGACGCATGAGAGCATGGTGATCGACCTGCTGGAGGGTCATACCGACCTCAAGGTCGTTCAGGCGGTTGACGGCATGGCGCTGCGCAAGGGGCATCTGCACGTCATACCGCCGGGTGTCTTCCTCACCGTCAAACAGAATATCCTGCACCTGTCCGAGCCGGATGAGGGCAAGCACGTGCGATTTCCCTTCGACGTGCTGTTGCGCTCGCTTGCCGAGAATACGGATGCCCTGCCGGGGTGCATCGTGCTGTCTGGCACCGGGACGGATGGCAGCAAGGGCATCGACGGGATCCGTGACGCGGGAGGTCTGGTAATCGCGCAGAACCCAGACGAGGCGGAGCATGCAGGTATGTGCGAAAGCGCCATAGCAACCGGCGGCGTGGAGCATGTTTTGCGCATCGATGAGATGCCCGAAGAGATCGAGCGGTTTCTCAAGGAGGATGCGGGTGATCTGGCCCCGGATGCGAGCCCGCAGGCATGCGTTGAGGCGATGGACACGCCCAATGATGCGATTGATGAGGCCACGACTGGATATGATGACCTGCTGGCATTCATCGGAGACCACGCATCGCGGGATATCTCGCAATACAAGCGCGGCACGCTGGAGCGCCGGATCGCGCGCCGCATGGCCATCGTTGGTCTGAGGCCGGATGAAATTCCCCGGTATCATGAATTGGTGCAGTCGGATGGTGACGAGCGCAACAAGCTGATGGCCGATCTTCTGATCCACGTCACCAGCTTTTTCCGAGACCCCGAAGTGTTCGAGCATCTGGCTGACAAGGCCATTCCCGATCTTGTGGCGGGGCTGCCTGCCGACCGGCCGCTGCGGCTCTGGGTTGCCGGGTGCAGCACGGGCGAGGAGGCATACAGCCTCGCCATCAGCTGCCGCGAAGCGATCGAGGCGACGGGGTCCGACACCCGGCTTCAAGTTCTGGCCTCCGACGTCGACCCTGAATCGGTCGCGACCGCGCGTGCGGGCTTTTACCCCAAGGACATAGAGGCTGCCGTTTCCCCGGAACGTCTGGCACGTTTCTTTGTATCCGAAGAAGGCGGCTGGCGTGTCAGCTCGGCATTGCGGGACGTGATCGTCTTTACCGTCGCGGATTTGCTGTCGGACCCGCCATTTTCCAGAATCGACCTCGTGTCGTGCCGCAACCTGCTGATCTATCTGGATGCGGAGGCGCAAAAGCGCGTTGTCGCGCGCTGCTGCTTTGCGTTGCGACCGGGCGGTTTGCTGCTGCTGGGGGCTGCCGAAATGCCGGGGCAGACCGATGCCTGTTTCGCCATTGCGGACAAGAAGGCGCGGCTCTGGCGCCGGGTGGGGCATAGCCACCCAGCCGATCTGCATTTTCCGGTTGGTGAGCGCAAGGAAACGCCGCCACCACAGCCCGACCGGGAACCCTCACGGCGAACCGCGCTGGCGGACCTCTGCCGGCGGATTGTGATGGAGAACTACGCGCCCGCCGCGATCCTGATGAACACCCGGCTGGAGTGTCTCTATCTGCTCGGTCCGACTGAAAAATACCTGAAGATGAGTCAGGGCCATCCCGATCCCGGCGTCCTTGGAATGCTGCCCAAGGCGCTGCGGTCAAAGTTTCGCAAGGCAGCGGAGTCCTGCACGCCGTCAAACCCGATCGTAACGATCTCAAGCGGGCACCTGGAAGGGTTCAGCAGCTTCGATATCGCCCTGCATGCGGTCTCGGCCGGGCAAGAGCCGCTGTTGCTGGCCTGTTTTCTCGACACCGCGCTCCCCGGCCTGGCCCCTGCGCAGGGGTCTTCGCCCAAGGGCGGCAAAACCCGCACCGCCGATCTGGAAGCCGATCTGGCCGCCACGCGCCGCGATCTCAAGGATGCGTTGCGCGATCTGGAGCAAGAGGTCGAGGCGCATAGCAGCGATGCCGCCGAGGCGCTGTCGGTCAACGAGGAATTCCAGTCCACCAACGAAGAGCTGCTGGCCTCAAAGGAAGAATTGCAGTCGCTGAACGAAGAGCTGACCGCGCTGAACGGTCAGTTGCAGGAAACACTGGAGCGTCACCGCACCACCGCCAACGACCTGCAAAACGTGCTCTACAGCACCGATGTGGCGACCCTGTTTCTGGACCTCGATCTGAACATCCGGTTCTACACCCCCGCGATCCGAAACATTTTTAACGTTCGTGCAAGCGATGTCGGCCGCCCGATTGCGGACCTCGCCGCCGTGGCGCGCGACAACGAACTGGATGCGGATGCGCGCGCGGTGCTGGCGACACATGACCCGATCGAACGCGAAACCTCGGGGGCCGAAGGCAAGTGGTTTTTGCGCCGCGTCCAACCCTATCGCGCCGAGCGCAACCTCGTGGAAGGCGTGGTGATCACTTATACCGACATCACCGAAAACAAGCGGACCAATGCCGCGCTTCTCGCCGCGATGAACGAGGCAGAGCGGGCGACCAAGGCCAAATCGCGGTTTCTGGCTGCGGCCAGTCACGACCTGCGCCAGCCCTTGCAGTCGATGGCGCTGCTGCACAGGCTGATGGCCCCGAACAAGGCATCGACCGAGGGCGCGCGATTGGCCATGCTTCTGGACCAGACGCTGAACTCCATGACGGGGATGCTGGACTCGATGCTGGATGTGAACCGGATAGAGTCCGGCATTGTCCACCCCGACATTCGGCCCGTCGCCATTGATCCGCTCATGAAGCGCCTTGTGGACGAGTTCAGCCCCTTGGTTGATGTGAACGGGCTGCGGCTACGGTCCGTAACATGCAGCGCGTGGGTGCGCACCGACCCGCAGCTTCTGGAGCAGATGTTGCGCAACCTTTTGTCGAACGCGGTGAAATACACCAAAAAGGGTGGCATCCTGATCGGGTGCCGTCCCAAGGGGGATCAACTGACCGTTCTCGTCTGCGACACGGGCGTGGGGGTATCAGAAGCGGAAAGCAAAGAAATTTTCGACGCCTACTACCAGGTTGACGGCGATGCGCAATTTGCCGGGAACGGCCTGGGCCTCGGCCTGTCGGTTGTTCAGCGGCTTGCAGAGCTGATGGAGCATCCGATTTCGGTGAATTCGGCTCCGGGCAAGGGATCGAATTTCATGATCTCACTGCCACGTGTCGAGCCTGAGCCCGAGGGGCCGCGTCCGGCAGTCCGCAAGTTTACTGCCGCCGAGGCACAGACGGGAACGATCCTCTTGGTCGAGGACGAAGAGCAGCTCAGGGACCTCATGAAAGACGTTCTGACCAAGGCGGGCCACACCGTCATTTCCAGGGCCGACGCCAAAGAGGCGCTGACCTGGGCCCAGGACACTGACATGCCGCCCGATCTTTTGCTG